>CAZNGD010000017.1:0-14654 GCA_964572295.1 uncultured Verrucomicrobiota bacterium | reverse complement strand
ACGAAAAACCGCACCCCCGGCCTGCACTGGATGCACTCCGGCGATGGCCTGCCCAACTTCCTCGCCGTGTGGATCAGTTGCCTGTTCATCTTTTGGAACCTGTATCGCGGCATCCCGAAGCCCACCTATCACTTCGGCTTTATCCACCTGATGATGGTCGGCCTGGTGATTCCGGGACTCATCTTCTGGGGCCTGCGCAAACTGCTCACCCTCGGCCAAAACGCCCACATGAAAAAAGGCGACGATGCCGACGACGAGTGGAACGAGTCCAAAGCCGCCGGCTAGCGCATTTCCCCCCCTGCCGTGGCGGCCCAGTTTAGCCGGGCGATTTCGGTTGGATTGCAGGGCTGGAACGGTCGCAGACCTTCCAGCCTTTCCCGGCGGGAAGGGTTCGTCCCTCAACCATTCCCGCCCCACAAAAGCCCGACAAGAACAGCCCTGGGATCAGCCCTTGACAATTGACAATTCGGGTGTCCGCGCCGGGGCGCGGGAACATCGAATAAGCGGTCATTGGCAACCGATGCCGGGTTGACTTTTGGGGCCGTGGACGTATGTTTTGAAGCGGTGTTCACCATGCGATTATTGCGCGCTCTATTTTGTCGAACGAGTCTTCTGGCCGGTCTGGTGGTGGGCGGCATGGCGGGCGGCGCGCACGCGGGTGGCGGGGCCTTCAACACGCTGGTGGTGGTGAACACCAATTCCGCCGACTCGGTGGAGCTGGGCGGGTATTACGCCAGCCAACACGGCATCCCCGCGCATCAGATTTGCCCGGTCGGCATCGCCACGGGCACGGTGACGTTGACCTCCAACCAATTTTTCACCCTGCTGCGCGATCCGATTCAGGCGCATCTGGCGGCGGAACATCTGGCGGGGCAAATAGATTACGTGGTGCTGTGCGGCGACCTGCCCACACGGGTGCGCAATGTGGAGGGCGTGAGCGCTTCGCTGTTTTACGGCTTCCACAATGCGCCGGGTTACAACGAAGGCGGCATCGGCTGCAACCTGCCGCTCCACACCACCAACAGCTATTATCGCGCCGAGCGCGCATTCCGTTCTGCGGCCGGCTGGAACAACACCAACGGCTGGGTGGCATTCCACCTGCTGGGCACCAACCTTGCCAACGCCAAACAGGTGGTGGATCGCGGCGCGGCCGCGCAGTCCACCTTCCCTGCCGGCGGGGTGTATCTCTATGATCTCGGCGATGCCGCGCGGGGAGTGCGGGAGCAGCTTTTTGCCGACACGCAGTTCACTTTTTCCAGCCTGCCCGGCTTGCCAATGGATTGCACCATTGGCCCTTACTACACCAGCATGAGCGGCAAAACCAATGTGCTGGGTTATCACGACGGCTACGGAACCATTTCCGGCGGAATCGCCTCCAACAACACGTGGCTCACCGGCGCCTACGCCGACCACATGACCTCCTGCGGCGGGATGTTGCCCGATCCCTGCCTCGGACAAAGCACCGTGCTGAATTGGTTCGGCATTGGCGCCACGGCCTCCTACGGCACCGTGGCGGAGCCGTGCAACTACATCGCCAAGTTTCCTGATCCGTTCATGGGCTACCTGTATTCACGAGGCTTCACGGTCGGCGAAGCCTACGCCATGGCGGTCCTCGCGCCCTACCAAGGGCTGTTCGCGGGCGATCCGCTGGCCGCGCCGTTCGCCGCGCCGCCGGTCATCACCATCAGCCAGCCCACGCCCGCTCAAATCGTGACCGGCACGGTGACGGTGGCGGTCTCCGCCACCGCGCACGCGCGCGGCGTACCGGCCGCCGGTTTTGATCTGTATGTGGACAACCGGCTGCGCACCAACTTGGTCACGCTGGCCCCCACCCCCGGCAACCGGCTGAGTGTTGTGGTGGGCGGCCACACCAATTCCGTCACGGTCGGCAATGGCCAAGAGTTGCCGGAGACGGTCGCGACGCTGGCCGACGCGATCAACGCCGATCCCGCCGCCGTCGTGTCGGCCACCGCCAGCGGCGACCGGCTGGAACTGATTTATTCGCAGTGGGATCACGACGGCGACCTGCTGCCCGTGGCGGCGCAAGTGGCGGCGGGGACCGCCGAGGCGCTGACGCTGGGGGTCGGGTTGGCGGCGACCAATCTGGTGCCCTCCATTTACCGGGCCCGCGCTTATGTGTGGCTTGCCCAACACACCACCAACGGCGCGAATGCCGGCGACACCATCACCTGTACGCTCACCCTCACCAACGGCACGGTGGTGACCAATAGTCTGGTGGCCAACCAGAACGAAAAAATCCCCGCCCTGTTGGACCGGATGCGGACGGCCATCAACGCGAATGCCACGCTGCTGGGCACCAACGGCGTGGTGTATGATCGCCTCGCCAACGCCGCCAATTCATTCGGCGCCATTCTGGCCCGCACCCCCGGCCCCGGCGCCGCCAACATCCAAATCAGTTGGCACGTGGCGCCGGTCAGCACCAATTCCGGCCTCACCACCAACGCCAACCATGTCGGTTGGCTCTGGGATAATCCGCGGGACGTTCGCCCGCGGGCATCCGTTCTTTTTCATGTGCGGCCGACCAACGGCACGCTGGCGGCGGAATACGCGCTGGACACCACCGCGCTGGCCGCGGGCCACCACACGTTGGACATCATCGCGCGCGACGGCTCCGCCGTGGCCGCGCAGTCGCGCCAGACCGTGACGATTTTCGTGGCCAACGGAGCCACGGCGCAGGGCACGCCTCACGCATGGCTGGCGCAGCACGGCTGGACCAACGATTTCGAGAATGCCGCGCTGGCCGACACCGATCTCGACGGCGTGCCCGCGTGGCAGGAATATCTGGCCGATACCGATCCCACCGACACCGACTCCTTCCCGTGGCTGGAGTTCCTTGACGTGTTGCAAGACCCGCCGGTGCTGACGTGGCCCGCCTCCCCGGCGCGCGCCTACCAAATCCATTATGCCGATGATCTCTTGAGCGGCGCGTGGGTCACGCAGCAACTGCCGCAAGGCGCGGACGCCTGGGCCGACACCAATCCGCCCCCCCCCACCAACCGCTACTACCGCCTCTTCCCGCACCTGCCCTGAACGGGCGGCGCGCGCGGCTCAATCGTCTTCGCCGGGCCGCGGCCCGCCGAACACATAGCGCACGTAGGCCGGGTCCATGGGCTTGGTCACCAGCGCCACCACCACCGCGGTCAGCACCGCCAGCGGCAATGCCACCACCAGCGGGTCCACCACGGTCCACGTGAGGCTCCAGTGCGCCGGCACCAGATGCTCCTTGCCGAACCACGCCTTGCACAGCCCCAGCCCCGCCGCGGTTTTGCCGTTGATGAACAGCAGCCAGAAGCCGCTGGTCAGAAAACCCACCAGCAGCGAGGCAATCGCCGCCGGCCTGGTCATGCGCCGCCAGAACAGCCCGAACACCAGCATCGGCAAAAACGATGACGCACACAGGCCGAAGAAAATCGAAGTGGCCAGCGCAATGATGTTGCCGCGCACATATTTGCCCATCACCAGCGCCACCACAATGCCGGCCACCACGCCCAGTTGCGTGACCCAAATGGAGCGGCTGCCGCGCCGCTGCGAATAGTTGGCGAAGACATCGCGCCCCAGCGCCGTGCCCATGGTGTGGAACTGGCTGGACATGGTGCTCATGGCCGCCGACAGCAGCGTCAGCAAAAACAGAATGCCGAACCAGCGCGGCATGGCGTGGCGCACATACGCCGGGATGATGGCATCGGCATTCCCCTGCAGCGTGGTGCCGGGACCCGCCGAGCGCAGCGCCGCCACCAGGTGCGGGCGCACCACATCCAGCGCGCCGTCCGCGCCGCGCTCGATTTCCATCTGCGGGCTCCACAGCACATGGTTGAGCGGCGCCTCGTCGCTTTCGTCCGGCAGGCGGAAGCTGACAAACCGCTTGGCGCGCGCGAGTTCCTCCTCTGCGGCGGGAGTCGGCAGCAGCACCAGCTTGCCCTTGCCGTCCGCGCCGGGGTCCAGCCACACCGCCTCCTCCACGATCCGGCAACGGATGGCCTCCTGCTGCGCGAAATAGACATTGGAGAGCGCGCCCACGGTGAACGCCACGCCGGTCATGAACAAAATAAACAAGCCGCCCGCCACCACCGCGCGGTTCAGCGCCTGCTTGGATTTGACCGTCATGAACCGCACGATCAGTTGCGGCTGGGCCAGCACCCCGATGCCCACGCCCATCACGATGGTGCTCACCAGAATCCACCACAGGTGATATTCCACCGCGCCGGGCATGGGGGTTTGCGGCGCGGCGAATCCGAACCTGGGCATGGCCGTCCAGCCCTGGTGGCCGATCGCCTTCAGGAACGACGGCACCTGATCGCGCATGGCGCCCAGCGCCTGGTGCGCCGTGGTCACGCCGCCCAGCCGGCCATAGGTGGCCACCAGCAGGATGATCATCCCCACCAGCATGATGCCGCCCTGGAGGGCATCGGTCATCATGACGCCCTTGAGGCCGCCGGCAATCACATAGGCCGCCACAATCAGCGCAAAAATATAAAGCGCGCTCTCGTAGCTGATGTGGAAGATGGGGCCGATGAACTCCGCGCCGCCCACCATCACGGCCATCGCGTAGAGCGGCATGAAGCAGAAGATGAGCAACACGCACGCCACCTGCAAAAAGCGGCTGTCGTAGCGCTTGGCAATCAGCTCCGGGAACGTGTGCGCATCCACGTGGTGGCCCATGCGGCGCGTCGGGTTGCCCAGCAACACAAACGCCACAAAAATGCCCACGCCGATGTTCAGCACCGTCAGCCACAGCAACCCCATGCCGAAGTTGGCCGCCACGCCGCCGAACCCCACAATGGCCGACGTGCTGATGAACGTGGCCCCGTACGACAGCGCCATCACCGCCGGGTGCGCGCTGCGCCCCGCCACCAGATAATCCGTGGCATTCTTGGTCTGGCTGTAGCCCAGATAGCCCAGATACCCCGTCAGCATCAGATACAGAATCACCAGAACAACCGTCAGCAAATCCATGACCGCGCCCTCCCTTACAAATCCACGCCGGCGGGTTCGTCGTCGTCATCGTCATCCGGCTTGGCGGGCGGCTCGGCGCCCTGGTTCCAATGGATGATGCCATAGCCCACGCACAAGGCGGCGCCGGCCAAACTCAGCAGATACGCCAGCCAAACTCCGGGATCCTCAATGCCCAAAACCATGTGAACCTCCTTGGCCAAACCGGGGCCTGGCGCCAACCCGGTGCATACCCCGCTCAACCGGGGCCCATCTTGCTAACTCTCTCCCGCGCCACGCAACCCTTTTCCCCAACTATTTTCACTTGGGGGGCCGCCGGGCGGCGCGCGCAGCCCGCCACCCCCGGCGGCCAAAATTGGGACTTCCCTTTTTTCCACAGTGTGGAAAAATCAGCCCCACTTTTTCCACGGTGTGGAAAATTTGTTTCCACAGCATGGAAAATCCCGCCCGCGCGGGATGAACGGTTTTCCACGGTGTGGAAAAAATCGGCAAAGTTTTTCCATTGTGTGGAAAAATCGCGTAAAGTTTTTCCATTGTGTGGAAAAATCGCGTAAGGTTTTTCCATTGTGTGGAACAAAAACGCGCGGTTTTTCCACGGTGTGGAAAATCCCGCCCGCGCGGGATGAACTGTTTTCCACAGTGTGGAACGGAAATGAGCCAGGAGCCTTGACCATGATGACCGCCGCCCAGATTCGCCAGTCGTTTCTCGACTTCTTTGCGTCGAAGGCGCACGAGATTGTGCCGTCGTCGCCGGTGGTGTTGCCGACGGACCCCACCCTGCTGTTCGCCAATGCGGGCATGAACCAGTTCAAGGAAATCTTTCTGGGCGCGCGCCAGTCGTCGTGGAAGCGGGTGGCCAACACGCAAAAGTGCATCCGCGTGTCGGGCAAGCATAACGATTTGGAGGAGGTGGGGCGCGACACCTATCACCACACGTTTTTCGAGATGCTCGGCAACTGGTCGTTTGGCGACTACTACAAGCGCGAGGCCATCGCCTGGGCCTGGGAGCTGCTGACCGTCGTGTGGAAGCTGCCCAAAAACCGGCTGTGGGCCACGGTGTTCACCACCGATGACGAGGCGGCCGACATCTGGCGCACCGTCACGGATATTGACCCCACGCACATTTTGCGCTTCGGCGAGAAGGATAACTTCTGGGAAATGGGCGAGACCGGCCCCTGCGGCCCCTGCTCGGAAATCCATTTTGACCTGACCCCCGACGGCTGCACGCCGGACATGGTCAACGCCGGCTCGCCGCTGGTGATTGAACTCTGGAACAACGTGTTCATGCAGTACAACCGCAAGTCCGATGGCTCGCTCGATGAGCTGCCGGCGAAGTGCGTGGATACCGGCATGGGCTTCGAGCGCGTGGTGGCGGTCATTCAGGGCAAGACATCCAACTACGATACGGATGTGTTCATGCCGCTGATTGCCGCCGTGGCCGCGCGCGCCGGCAAGCCGTACACGGAGGGTGAAAACGCCGTGGCCATGCGCGTGATTGCCGACCACCTGCGCGCGCTGTCGTTCGCCATTGCCGATGGTGTCATGCCCGGCAACGAAGGCCGCGGCTATGTGCTGCGGCGGCTGCTGCGCCGCGCCGCGCGCCATGGCCGCAACCTCGGCCTCGCCAAGCCGTTCCTCTGCGAGTTGTTCCCCGTGCTGGCCGAACAAATGGGCGGCTTCTTCCCGGAGCTGAAGGCGCGCGGCAACGAGATCGTCCGCGCGCTGCGCGCCGAAGAGGAATCCTTTGCCGCCACGCTGGATCGCGGCATCGCGCATTTCAACGACGTGATTGCCAGGCTGGCCGCGGACGGCAGCCGGGTCTTCCCCGGCGCGGAAGCGTTCAAGTTGTACGACACCTACGGGTTCCCGCCCGACCTCACCGTGCTCATGGCGCAGGAACAGGGCTACCCGATTGATGCGCCCGCGTTCGAGCGCTTCATGGGCGAACAACGCGCCCGCGCCCGCGCCGCGCGCAAGGATACCGCCGCCGCCGAAAATGATCTGATTGCCCACTTCGTGGAGCAGGGGCTGCAAACCACCTTCACCGGCTATACTTCGCTGACCACCGGCACCTCGTTGGTGGCGCTGCTGGCCGACGGGCAAATCGTGGATACGCTGGCCACCGGCCAGACGGCGGACCTGCTGCTGGCCCAAACCCCGTTCTATGCCGAGGCCGGCGGCCAAGTCGGCGATACCGGCGAGATCACCACCTGCCAGGGCGCGCGCTTTGAAGTCACCGATACCCAAAAGCCCGCGCAGGGCATCATCCTGCACCGCGGCAAGCTGGTGGCGGGCACCCTCGCCAAGGGCACGGCCGTGGTGGCCACCGTGACGGCGGAACGGCGCGCGGCCATCCGGCGCAATCATACCGCCACCCACCTGCTCAACGCCGCGCTGCGCAAGGTGCTGGGCCACGATTCGCTCAGGCAGGCCGGCTCCTACGTGGATGCGGAGCGCCTGCGCTTCGACTTCACCTCCTTCGAGGCGCTGACCCCCGTGCAGTTGGCGGCGATTGAACGGCAGGTCACGGAGTTTGTCGTGGCCAACCGCCCGGTCAAAACCTACGAAATCCCGCTGAAGGATGTCCCCGGCTCCGGCATCATCGCGGTCTTTGATGAAAAGTATGGCGACATTGTGCGCGTGGTGGAAACGGAAGGCATCTCGCGCGAGTTGTGCGGCGGCACCCACGTCGAGCGCAGCGGCGATATCGGCCCCTTCCGCATTCTGGCGGAAACCTCCATTGCCGCCGGCATCCGGCGGCTTGAGGCGCAGGCCGGGCTGCCCGCCTGCGACCATACCGCCCACGAGCATGGCATCCTGGCCGACTTGGCGCACCACTTCTCCGTGGCCCCCACCGATCTGCCCGCGCGCATGGAAGCCCTGCAGCAGTACGCCCACCAGTTGGAAAAGGAATTGAAGACGCTGGCCCAGAAAAACGCGCTGGAAAAAGGCGCGGCGCTGGCGGCCCAGTTTGCGCCCATCGGCGGGATTCCGGTGCTGATTGAAAGCGTCGGCGAGTTGGCGGCCGAGCCGCTGCGCGCGCTGGTGGAAAGCCTGCGCAAGCAAACGCCGGAGAGCGTGATTTTGCTGGCGGCCACTGCCGAGGGCAAGGTGACGTTCATCCTCAACGCGGGCCCGGCGGCGCAAGCCAAGGGCATCCACGCGGGCAAGCTGGTGGGCGCCATTGCCAAGCTGACCGGCGGCGGCGGCGGCGGCAAGGCCGATAAGGCGCAGGCCGGCGGCAAGGATGCCGCCAAGCTGCCCGCGGCCCTGGCCCACGCCCGCGACCTGGTGACCCAAACGCTGGGCTGACCCCCCCCCGCCCCGCCCGGCAGGAAAAGAGTTTGCGCGACGGCGCAGGCGGCTATAATGGGCCCAATCATTTTCAAGGAAGGACCGCGCACATGCCCACACCCATTATTGCCGTCGCCAACCAAAAAGGCGGCGTAGGCAAGACCACCACGGCCGTCAATCTGGCCGCCTGTCTGGCGGAACGACGCAAAAAAATCCTGCTGGTGGATTTGGACCCGCAGGCCAATGCCACCAGCGGCCTGGGCTTGGCCAAGACCGAAGGCGCAAGCATCTACGACAGCCTGCTGGGCGACCGCCCCCTCCACGAGATCATTCAACCGTCCGCCGATTCCCGGCTGGATGTGGTGGCATCCGAGGTGGATTTGGCGGGCGCGGAAATCGAAGTGGCCCGCGCGGAGCACCACCTGCAGCGGCTGGCCATGGCGCTGGACCCGGTGGCCGCCCAGGAGCGCTACGACTTCATTTTTGTGGACTGCCCGCCCTCGCTGGGCATCCTCACCATGAATGCGCTGCACGCGGCGGATGGGCTGCTCATTCCCATGCAGTGCGAGTATTACGCGCTGGAAGGCATCAGCGTGATTCTGAATCTGGTCAACACGCTGCACGGCAGCGGCGCGGCGCCGCGGCTCGGCGTGGAAGGCATCGTCATGACGATGTACGATGTGCGCACCAACCTCTCGCAGCAGGTGGCCGGCGAAATCCGCACCCACTTCCCCGACAAAATCTACGACTCGCTGATCCCGCGCTCGGTGCGCCTGGCGGAAGCGCCGTCGCACGGGTTGCCGATCATCGCCTACGACCCCAACTGCACGGGCGCGGCGGCCTACCGGCAGTTGGCCCGCGAATTCCTGAAGCGCCGCCGGCTGGGCGGCGCCACGGACAGCGCGCCGCCCGAAGGTGCGGCGGCGGACCGCGCCCCGGCCCCGGATGCGCCGCCGGCGTAATGGAGCCCGCGCCCAACATCGTGACGGCGGCGGGTCATCTGCGGGTGTGCGTGCTGGCCTCGGGCAGCCGCGGCAACTGCATCTATGTGGAAAGCCCCACCACCGCGCTGCTGATTGATGCCGGACTTTCCGCGCGCGAAACCCTGCGCCGCCTGACCCTCATCGCACGCGCCCCAACGCGGATTCAGGCCATTTGCCTCACGCACGACCACAGCGACCACGTCGCGGGCGTGCCCCGCCTGCATAAACTGCACGGCTGGGACCTCTACGCCAATGGCGATACCGCCCACGCGGTGGACCCCGGCCAAGAACTCCGGTGGCGGCTGTTCACTGCGGGCTCCCCTTTCCGCATTGGCGATATCGAGCTGCTGCCGTTCTCGCTGCCGCACGATGCCTACGACCCGGTGGGGTTTGTGCTGACTCACGGCGCGAGTCGGCTGGGCATCGCCACCGATCTGGGCATGGCGACGCAACTCACCCGCCACCATCTGCGCGGCTGCCAGTTGCTCGTGCTGGAAGCCAACCACGATGAAGTGCTGCTGAAAAACTCCCTCCGCCCGTGGGAACTCAAACGGCGCATCCTGAGCCGGCAGGGACACCTGTCCAACGAAACCGCCGCCAATCTGCTGGTGGATGTGGCCGGCGATACGTTGCGGCAAGTGTTCCTCGCCCACTTGAGCAGCGAATGCAACGATCTGGAACTGGCGCTGCACACCGTGCGCCGACGGCTGACCGATGCCGGCTTCGGCCATGTGCACGTCTGCCCCACCCACCCCGACCGGCCCAGTGAATTTGGCGAACTCGTTTGGCCCCCCACCGCAGGTTGATATGCAAACCATCCAAGACACCCTCTCCCAACAAGTGCGCGCGGCCTTCGCTGCGGCGTTTCCCGATGCCGACCTCGCCGGCCTGCCGCTCGCGGCCACCCCCGCCGGCGATGAAGCCTTTGGCGATTACCAATCCAATGGCGCGATGGCCGCCGCCAAGGCGCTGAAGCAAGCGCCGCGCCAGGTGGCCGAACAGGTGCGCCGCCACTTGCCCACGGGCGGGCTGTTGGCCAGGGTGGAATTGGCCGGGCCGGGGTTCATCAACCTGACGCTGGCCGATGAGGCGCTGACACAGCACCTCACCGCCATGCAGGAGGACCCGCACCTGGGCCTGCCGCAGCCCGGCGCCGGCCAACGGTTGATTCTGGATTACTCCGCCCCCAATGTCGCCAAGCCGATGCACATTGCGCACATCCGCTCGACGGTCATTGGCGATGCCCTCAAACGCATCTACCGCGCGCTCGGCTACACGGTGCTGGGCGACAACCATCTGGGCGACTGGGGCACGCAATTCGGCATCCTGATCATGGGCTACCGCCACTTTCTGGACAGCGCCGCGCTGGCGGCCTCGCCAGTGGACGAGCTGCAACGGGTCTATGTGCTCGCGCACCAGCGTTGCGAGGAAGACCCCGCGTGGAAGGATCAGGCGCGCGCGGAGTTGGTCAAACTGCAGGCGGGCGATCCGGACAACCGCGCGCTGTGGCAGACATTCATTGATTTGTCGCTGGCCGAGTTCAACCGGATTTATTCGCGGCTGGGGGTTTCGTTTGAGTTGATCCGCGGTGAATCCTATTACAACGACACCCTCCCCGGCGTGGTGCAACGACTGCAAGACCGCGGCCTGGTCCGCGAGAGCGAAGGCGCTCTGGTGGCTTTTCTGGATGACGAAAAATTGCCGCCGTGCATCGTGCGCAAATCGGACGGCGGCTACAACTACGCCACGACGGACCTGGCCACCGTGTTTTCCCGCGAGGCGGAATTCCAACCCGCCGCCATCTTGTATGTGACGGACGAGCGCCAGCAGTTGCACTTCCGCCAATTTTTTGCCATTGCCCAAAGGGCGGGCGTCACCACGCCGCTGCGCCACATCTGGTTTGGCCTGATGCGCCTGCCGGAGGGCCTGCTCTCCACCCGCAAAGGCACCGCCATCAAGCTGGACCTGCTGCTGGACGAAGCCGAAAAGCGCGCGCGCGACCTCGTGCGGCAGGCGTCGCCCGACATGCCCGCGGCGCAACAGGAGGCCGTGGCGCGCGCGGTGGGGATCGGCGCGGTGAAATATGCCGACCTCTCGCAGAATCCGCAGTCGGCCGTCAGTTTCACCTGGGAAAAAGCGCTGGCCATGGACGGCAACTCCGCGCCCTATCTGCAATATGCCTACGCGCGCATTGCCTCCGTGCTGGACAAGCACGCGGCGCGCTTTCCGGGCCATGACTGGCGCGCCGCGCCGTTGGTGGTGGACTCCCCCCATGCCCGCCGGCTGGCGCTGCGGCTGGCGCGGTACTCCGGCACGGTGTGCGCCGCCGCCACCCAGGAAAAACCGTCGCTGTTGGCGGACGCGCTCTATGATTTGTCGCAGGCCTATTCCTCGTTCTATCAGAATGTGCCATTCCTGAAGGCGCCCGACGGCATTCGGGAAAGCCGCGTGCGCCTGTGCGCATTGACGGCCCAAGTGCTGCGCCACGGCCTGGGCTTGCTGGGCATCGAGACGCCCGACCGGATTTGAGCCGCGCGCGCGGCGCCAAAACCAAACGGCATCCGTTGCCGGATGCCGTCAGGGTGAACCGCTGGAGGGCGGCTTATTTCTTGTCGTCCTTCCTGGACGCTTTCTTGGAATCCTTCTTGCCCTTGGCCTTGGCCTCGGGCGGGACAAAGTCCACCCACTCCAGCAGGCACATTTCGCTGCTGTCGCTCATGCGCTTGCCCAGCTTGATGATGCGGGTATAGCCGCCCTTGCGGTCGGCCATGGCGCGAGTCACCGGGCCGAAAAGTTCCTGCACGGCCTTTTCCAGGCGCAGCGTGGCCAGCGCCTGACGGCGGGCCGCCAGCGTGGCCTTCTTGCCCAGCGTGACCATCTTGTCGGCCAGCCGTTTGGCGGCGCGCGCCTTGGGCAGCGTGGTTTTAATGCGCTTGGCGAGGATCAGGTTGCTGACCAGGCTGGCCATCAGCGCCGTGCGCTGAGCCGTGGTCCGGCCAAGTTTTACAGTGTTCTTGCGATGACGCATGGCGAGTCTCCTGTCTCTCTTATTCCTCGTCGGGCTTGGTCACGTTGAGCAGTTCGGCATCGAACGTCATGCCCAGCGCCAGGCCCAGCTCGGCCAGCTTCTGCTTGATTTCGTTCAGCGACTTCTTGCCGAAGTTGCGGTACTTGAGCATTTCGTTTTCGGTCTTCTGCGCCAGCTCGCCGACGGTGGTGATGTTGGCGTTGTTGAGGCAGTTGGCCGCGCGGACGCTCAGCTCGATTTCGTTGACGCTGATGGCGAGCTTGCGGGACAGTTCTTCGCGGGCGGGGTCCACGGCGCGTTCGCTTTCCTGGAACTCGGCGATGTCCTTGTCGAAGTTGACGAACACGTCGAGGTGGTGGCGCAAAATCGCGGCGGAGAGGGTCAGCGCCTCATCGGGGCTGATCCGGCCGTCGGTCCAGATTTCCATGGTGAGCTTGTCGTAGTCGGTGCGCCGGCCCACGCGGGTATCTTCCACGGAGAACTTGACGCGGCGCACGGGGGAGAAGAGCGAGTCAATGGGAATGAGGCCGATTTCCTGATCCGGCTGCTTGTTCCAGTCGGCGGGGCAATAGCCGCGGCCGATTTTGACTTCGACTTCGGCATCAAACAGGCCATCGCCATCGAGGGTGCAAATGTGCTGTTCGGGATTGAGCACTTCGGCGGTGTTGTCGCACTGGATGTCGCGCGCGGTGACATCGCCCGCGCCCTTGACCTTGATGCGGAACATGCGCGGCTGGCGGGTGTAGAGCTTGAAGAGCACCTTCTTGAGATTCAGGATGATGTCGGTGACATCCTCCACGCAGCCCTTGAGGTGGCAGAATTCGTGCTCGGCGCCCTGAATGCGCACGGAGGTGATCGCGGCGCCTTCGAGGGAGGAGAGCAACACCCGGCGCAGGGAGTTGCCGAGGGTGCGGCCATAGCCGGCTTCAAACGGCTCGGCGATGAATTGGGCATAGGTCGAGGTGGCCGTGGCTTCGTCCTTGACGACGAACTTGGGCATCTCGAAGCGGTCGAGGCGCGTAGTCATGTGTGTTTCCTTCCAGTCCCGGTCGTTGGCCAGAACGTATGGCGGTGTTGCGATTACTGATGTTTACTTGGAATACAATTCGACGATCAACTGCTCGTTGACGATCGGGGCGATTTCTTCGCGCGTCGGCACGTGCAGGATTTCGGCCTTGTGTTCGGCTTTGTCCACGTTGAGCCAGACCGGCCAGCCGCGGCTTTCCGCCGCATCGAGGTGGGTCTTGGCGTAGTCGCGGCTGCGCTTGGCTTCGCGGGCCTGAATCACATCGCCGGGCTTGCCCTTGTAGGACGGAATATTGACCTTCCGGCCATTGACGCGGATATGGCCGTGGCGCACAAACTGCCGCGCGGAGCGGCGGGAGGGCGCAAAGCCGATGCGGTAGACGAGGTTGTCCAGGCGCATTTCGAGCGCCTGCAGGAGGACTTCGCCGGTGACGCCGCGGGAACGCAGCGCGCGCTGGAAGAACAACCGGAATTGGCCTTCCTGCATGCCGTACATGTTGCGCAGCCGCTGCTTTTCCTGCAACTGCAAGCCGTAATCCTTCAGGCGCGGCCGGCGGCCGCCATGCTGCCCGGGAACGGAGTGCCCCTGCTCAATCGGGCACTTGGCCATGTAGCAACGGTCGCCCTTCAAAAATAATTTTACGCCCAGCCGGCGGCAACGCTTGCAGGCGGGTCCAATGTATCTGCCCATGAACTCTGTCCTTCCTCTTAACTTTGTTTAGACGCGGCGACGCTTGCGCGCGCGGCAGCCGTTGTGCGGCACGGGGGTGATGTCCTTGATGCCCGAAATCGTCAGGCCCGCGGCCTGCACGGCGCGAATGGCGGATTCACGGCCGGAGCCGGGACCCTGCACGCGCACTTCCACCTCGTGCATGCCGCAGCCGACGGCCACTTTGCAGGCCTCCTGGGCGACGACGGTGCCGGCATAGGCCGTGCTCTTGCGCGAGCCCTTGAAGCCGCAGCGCCCGCCACTGCTCCACGAGACGACGTTGCCGCGCGGATCGGTGATGCTGACGGTGGTGTTGTTGAACGAGGCGAGGATATGCACCACGCCCACGGGGATGTTCTTGGCGCCCTTGACGCGGCGGCGTTTGACTTCGCCTTCGGCGGCGGGGGTTTCGGTCGCCGGCGCCGCTTCGGCGGCGGCGCGAGCCGGGGCGGACTTCACTTCATCTTTGATTTCTTCGGCCATGGTTCAATCCTTATTTAGCGGCGGGGGCGGACTTGACGGCCGAGCGCGCTTCCTTGCCCCGGACGGCGCCGACGGTCTTGCGCGGCCCCTTGCGGGTGCGGGCGTTGGTGCTGGTGCGCTGGCCGCGGACGGGCAGGCCCTTGCGGTGACGGATGCCGCG
>CAZNGD010000016.1:0-15152 GCA_964572295.1 uncultured Verrucomicrobiota bacterium | reverse complement strand
GTACACGCTGGAACGGCTGAATGGCGATGCCCTGCTGCCGAATCAGTGGCTGATTCTCGGTCGCGGCCTCTCCAATAAAACCGACCCCAAACTCGCGCTGCGCACCCTCTGGATGGCGCTGGCCGTCAGCGGCGAATCCGTGGCCATGAACAACGATTTCGGCGTGGCCTATCTGGAACAAAAACGACTGACCGAGGCGGTGACCCAATTTCAGACCGCCCTGCAGATGCAACCGGGCTTCGCGCCCACGCTTTTCAATCTGGCGTTGTGCGCCATTGCCCACCGTAATCCCGGCGAGGCCAGCCTCTGGCTGGGCCGTTACCTCGGCCAACGCCCCACCGATGCCACCGCCCTGCGGCTGCAAGCCACCCTGCTGGTACAAACCGGCCGGCCCGATGAGGCGCTCTTGCTGCTGGAAAAGTTTTTGCGCGACCAGCCCCCCACGCAGCCCCTCTTTTTGGAGGCCGCCCAAATCGCCGCGCGCCTCCAGCAAAACGCCAAGGCGCTGCGCTATTTGGAGATTGCGCTGAATGGCCATCCCATTCAGGCCATCGTGCGCACCTACCAATCCGCCATCTTCCGCGATATTCGGCTGTCCGGCGACGGCGATGCCTTGGCCGCGCGCCTGGCCAAGAATGCGCGGATTGCCTACAGCGCGCCCGTGGGCGAAGAGGTCATTCTCCCCATCCGCGTGACCCCCGATGCCCTGATCCGCTGATGGCCCACGCGGTCCACGGATGGCGGCCCGGCGACTCACCTCAATTTCGCGCGGCGCGCAACGTGTAGCCCAGCGCCGGCCAACGGGCGGGACCACCGCGCCAATCGAGCTCCACCGTCCCCTGTTGATCCGTCCGCCAAACAGTGATGTTGCGTGCCGTCAAGCGGGCCAGCACCGCCTCATCGGGCAGATTCTTCAGCAGATGCTCGCCGCCGCTGATGATCACATCGCGCGGGCGCACGGCATCCAGCCACCGCGCCGAACTCGCTTGCGCGTCGCCATGCCGCCCCGCCAGCAGAACCGATCCGGCGAGTGAATTGCCGTCGCGCACCAGGATTTTTTCCTGCTCGCCGCCCAAGTCCCCGGCCAAGATTACGCTGACACCCCACCGCGCCACCCGCAAAACCAGGGCCGCATCGTCGGCGCACGTCATTTTCATCTCGGCAGGCGGCCACAGCACTTCCCACCAAAGATTGCCCGGCCAATGGCCGTGGTCCCCGCTTTGCAAACGCCGTATCGGAATGCCGGCCGCCGCCGCCTCGGCCACAATACCGGCCATTAGCGGCGAAGGCCAGACCGTTTGCGGCAGCCACAGCTCGCCCACCGGCAGTTGCGCCAGCACGTCTTTGGCCGCGCCGATGTGCTGCGCGTCGGCGTGCGACAGAATCAACGCCCGCAAGCGGTTCACCCCCTCCTGGCGCAGCGCGCGCACGAGGTCTTCGGCACGGAAGGCCGCGCCGGTATCCACCAAATAGGCCGCGCCGCGAGTCTGGATCAGCGTGGCGCTGCCCGCGCCCACATCCAGCGCCACCAACCGGCAACGCTGGTGTTCCCACACGCCCCACCCCACGGCCAGCAGCGCCAGCGCCAGCCCGCCCAGCCACAGCGCCCGGCGCACTCGCCGCGCCATGATCGCCACCACAACCAGCAGGCCATACCACACCACCATGCCCCAGACCGGCGGCGCGCGCATGAACCAATGGCCGCCCGGAATGCTCGCCGCCCACTCGATGCACTTCGTCAAAAATAACGCCACCGCCAAGGCCGCATGATTAAAGATCCCGGCCAGCACCGTGCTCACCGGCGCCAGCAGCAGGCACAATACCCCCGCCAGCAAAATGACGAACGCCGACGGAATGACCAACAGATTCATGAGCAGGGCCACCGGCGAAACCAAATGGAAGAAGTACAACGTCAACGGCGCGGTGGCGATCCACGCGCCGAGGGTCACATTGAAGGCGCGGATTCCAGTGATGGCCATTTCGCGCCCGCGGCGGCGGCGCGGCGGTTCTTCGCCGGGGAGCTGCCAATCATCCCGCCGCAACCAGCGGCGCAAACCAGCATCCAACAGCGGCGGAATGGCCAGCAGCCCCGCCACCGCCGAAAACGAGAGCAGAAAACCCAGGTCGCCCAGTTGTGCTGGCGCCAACAACAGAATGACCAGCGCCGCCGCAAACAGCGTCGAGATGGCATCGGAACGACGATGAAAAAATGGCGCAGCCAGCGCCAGCAGCGCCATGATGCAGGCCCGGATGGCGCTGGTGGCCGCGCCGGTGGTGATGGTGTAGAGCACCAGCAGCGGCGCCAGAAACGGAAACCACCACGTCAGGGGCAATCCCATCGCCCGCAGCGTGCCGATAATCAGGACGGTCACCATGCCGACGTGCGCCCCCGAGATCGCAAAAATATGCACGGTGCCGGTGGCGGCGAAATCGCGCCGCAACGCGCGCGGCAAATCCGCGCGATACCCCATCAGCAGCGATTGCACCACCCCGCGTTGATCCGGGAAGTCCTCCAGCCCGCGCCCCAGGATTTCCCGGCTTACATGGCGCCGCTTCATGCACCACGCCACCACCGGATTGCCCTGCCCGTCATCCAAGAAGGTCAGCCGGTCGGAGTCCACGATGGCCTCATTTTCCGGCAGAGTGAACAAGCCGGTGCGGCGGGGCACATTGGCCCGCACCAGCCCGCGCATTCGCCAGCGTTCCCCATAGCGCGGCAAACGACCTTGCGCGGGCGCGCCTCCACGAATCACCACCCGCAGCGAATCATGCACCCGCTGCCATTGGCCCGCGCGATTGAGCCCCTCCACCCGCATCTTCACCACCCACCCCTCCGCGCGCCCGGCCCGGGGCGGTTGTGGCACCGCGTCCTCTGTCGCCACCGCCACAAAATGCAGGTATTCCATTGGCCGCGCCATCTGCGCCGCCAACGATAACGCGCTGCGCCCTCCCGTCGCCAATCGCGCATGCGCCGCCACCAGACAAAACGCGGCCACCATCAGCAACCAGACGGACCAGCGATGCTGCACCAGCACAAACAGCGGGAGCAGCAGGAGCGCGCCCGCCCCCCAAAACCATAGCGCCGAAGCCTGTGCGCAAAGGCCGACCCCCGTCCCGCCAATCACCGCCAGCGCAATCCCCACCAACGCCCGACGGCGTGGCGGGTGGATGGCCCGGGGCAGGCTTTGCAATTCCTCGTCAATCCACGTTTCCACCCGGACGGCTCCCGCGCTTCATAGCGTCTGATATACCCCATTTGAACTCCCCGCCACAAGCGCCAACTCGCCCCCCCCCGGTTTGTTTTTGCGCGCCGGGGCCATTTTGTCTTGAAATAGAGCATTTGAAAAAATAATGTAGTTGGGAGGTCGTAACGAATTGCGCGTGGCCGGGGAAGGCGAAGCAGGAATAGCAGCGCTATTTCGATGCAGCCTGACAACGGCCAAGCGCAATGCAGTAGACGGAACGGCTACATAATTGATGAAAATGCTCTAATCGCGGCAAACCGCATGCTTTCATTGTGCGCTGTTGCCAGAGGAGACTGACAATGAAAAAGGGAAGGTTGTTCAGCATGGGGAACTATCGGCGGCGGCTTGGCTGGGGCGCATGGGTGTGCATCCTGATGATTCCATGCGCATGGGGCGCGCGGCCGGATGCCTACTTCGGCGGCACACGATCGGATGCCAACGTCTATGTGGCTCCCGTGGCCTCCGCCATCCATAAAATCGCCATTTTGCCGCTCAAGGCACCGACCGAATTGATCGGCTCCTCCGTGGCCGATATCGTCGTCACCGAAATGCTGCGCGCCGGCCGCTACACGCTGGTGGAGCGCGGGCAAATGAGCCAAGTGCTGGGCGAAGCCGAACTGGCCCTGGCCGGCTTGTCGGAATCTGCGGCCGTTGAAGTCGGCAAAATGATGGGCGCGGACGGCGTCGTGATTGGCACGGTGGATGAATATGGCATGGTCGCCCACCGTGGCCGCAGCTACCCGGTGGTTGGCGTTTCGTTGCGGCTCATTGACTGCGATTCCGGCCGCGTGATGTGGAGCGTCGGCCATGCCCGCCGGGGCCATGATCCCGCGGGAACCTTGTCCAGCCACGCGCGGGCCGTCGTCCACGAAGTGGTGGCCGCCGTCGTGCAGAATTGGCGGGTGCAACGCCAAGTGGGCGAAAAATATGACGATGCCCGCGGCACCCGTGACCGCCCGGATGATTTGATCGGCATGCATGGCGATCCCGTGGCACCAACCGCCCCCGCCTTCGAGCCGCCGCCCGCGCCGGCATCGGTGGCCATTTCCGATTTCGGCTTGCGCGAGGTGAGCTTGAAATGGCCCCCTCCCGCCGACCGTTCCCTGCAATACCGCGTGGAGCGGGCGGCCAGCCCCGCCGGCCCCTTTGAGGTTTTGGCCACGCTGGCCGCCACACGCGGGGCCTACGTGGACAGCGGAACCTCGCGCGACCCGCTGCAAGATGCCCGCACATATTATTATCGCCTCACCGCCATCGGCCCCGATGGCCAGGAAAGCGAGCCGGGTACTGTTGTGGAAAGCATGACCGCGCCGCCGCCGGAACCACCCACGGCGCTCCAGGCGCTGACCCCGGCCGCCCGCGCGGTTCAACTGCAATGGGCCGCGCCCAACAGCGAGGGCATCACGTCCTACCAAGTCGAACGCGCGGCGGCCGGCGATGACATCTTCACCCCAGTGGGCACGGTGAAAACCACGACCTACCGCGAAGGGGGCACCGCCGCCTCGCCGCTCCGCGATTCCACGGCGTACCGGTATCGGGTGCGCGCCAGCAATCGCGTGGGTGCCGTCGGCGACTTTTGCGCGCCGCTCGAAGTCGTTACCCGCCCCCCACCCGCCATGCCGCGGAATGTGACGGCGGAAAGTCAACAGGTGCGCTGCGTGCCGCTCTCCTGGCAGGCCAGCCCCGAGGATGATGTCACGCACTACACCATTTATCGCTCGGAAAGCGATGCCGACGTTTTTACGTCCATCGGCACGGTCAAAGGACGTGAGAACACCCAATACTTGGATGGCGGCCGCGATCCCGGAACCCTGGAAGACGACCACGCCTTTTTCTATTGCATCCGCGCCGTGAATGCGGTGGGCGCCGAAAGTGACGACTCCGAAATCGTGATGGCCGACACCCGCCCCCCACCGCCACCGGTTGCGCGGTTTGCCGCTGCCGGGGGCCTGCCGCGCAAAGTGGCCCTCTCTTGGGAACCGGCAACCGATGAAAAAGTGATCGGCTATGACTTGGAACGCTCCGAAGCGGGAAATCCTTTTGTCCCCGTGGGACGGATCACCGGACGGGAGAATACGGAATACGAAGACGGCGGGGGCGAACTGGTCCGCACCTGGCGCTCCGGCAGCAAAAACCCGCTGCAGGATGGCACGCCGTACACCCACCGCATCCGCGCCGTCAACACCGCAGGCGCGGTGTCCCCATGGACGGAAACCGCGACCGCCACAACCAAGGAAGTCCCGGCCACACCAACCGGCCTCAAAGCCTCCGAGCGGCGCGCCCGAGTGATCGGCCTGGTCTGGGCCGCCAATCCCGAAAAAGACATCGCGGAATACGTGGTGGCCATGTCCCCCTTTCCTGATCGCAACTTCACCGAAACCGCGCGCATTCCGTCCGGCACCCCGCGCGGGCTGAAACAGGAAAACCTGCCGCCCGATCTGACCCGCCATTATCGCGTCAAAGCCATGGATGCCGATGGACTCGAAAGCGACTGGTCCGCCGTGGTCTGCGGCACCACCAAACCCCTGCCCACCGCGCCATCCGATCTGACCGTGGAATGGGAAGCAGACGGCGCGCGACTGCAATGGACCCCGCCCCCGGAGCGCGACATTGTCCGTTACCGCGTGCTGAACAAAAAACTATTTGGCCAGGAGGAAATCATCACCAGCACCGGCCCCGCCATCCTGATCCCGCACGCCACCATCGCCCCAAAAAAAGTGTGCCTGGTTGTCGCCGTGGACAAAGACGGCCTGGAAAGCCCACCCTCCCCCCCCCTCGAGGTCCGTCCCCCACGCTGACCCCACCCCGCACCCCACTTTTCCACACTGTGGAAAAAAGTGTATCCCACGTGGGCGGAATGTTCCACACTGTGGAAAAATCGGGCACAAAAAAAGTTTATCCGCAGGGGCGGGATTCCACACCGTGGAAAATCAGTTTCCCGCTGTTTTCAGTGGCTGGATGGTCCCGCTTGGAATGAGCAAACAGCCGTCGAAAAACCATCCTCTTTTGTTTTGCCATTTGAACCATACTGTCCAGCGGTTTATAAACTGTGGACACTTTTAAGGGGCGTGATTTTGGCGTTTTATCCGTGCGATGAACCGCATGGTCGTTGCCGACTCCAAAACCACCACTGCAATCGGCGAAGAGCCGGAACACGGATTATTTGCGGTCGAAGATGGCGTGGACGGCTTCGTCGGCGGCACGGCCGGCGATGGCGCCGGTGAAGCCGCTGACGGTGGCGGAGGCGACGCCGGCGATCACATTGACGGCGCGGGAACGGAAGGAGTTTTTGCGTTGCTCCAACGCTTCCTGATCGGTTGCCGCCAAGCGTTCGGCTTGCGCTTGGAGGGCCTGTGCTTCGGCTTGCGCTTTGGCTTCCTTGGTGGCGGCATATTCCTGTTCCCACGCGTCGCGTTCTGCGGCGATTTGCGCCATGCCGGCGTGTGCGCTTTCCAACGCTCTTTGGCGGCGCTGTTCGCGCAGGGTCGAGAATTGTTGCAGGGGCGCGCCGGCCGGGGCGTCGGACGTTGTCAAGGGGGCGGGCGCGGCTTCGGCGGCGCGCAGGGGGTCTACGGGGCGGGTGGGCGCGGCTTCGGCGGCGGATAGATTCTCAATGGTGCCGCTGAGGGTGGCGAGAAAGGTGACGCTTTCCTGCATGTCGTCCGCCACCCAGCGTTCAATGCCCCAGCGGCGGAATGCGCCGTAGCCTTCGGCGGGGTCACCGGGCCAACCGACCGCGCGGCCCAATTCGGCGAGGTAGGCCGGGTCGGCATCCTGCTCGGCTTGCGTGAAGCGCCGGATATGGTCTTCAAACTGCTCGCGGGCATCCTCGGAGAAGTGCGCCTCCAAGTCCTCGCGGATGTTGTCCTGACAGGTGTCCAGCCATTGGTCGAGTTGACGCTGGAGGCCGGGTTGGTGCGCGGCGGGGGCGCCAGCCACCAACTGCCGCCCCTGCGCCTGCACATGGTTGCAGAGGAGGTAGCGCAGGTAGTTCACGGTGAGGACGGCCGCAGGGGCGGGCGCGGCCGCAATCAGCGGCGGCGGGGGCAGCAGGAGTCCCGCCAGAGCGAGCAGGAGCGCGAGGGGACGGCATACTTTTTTCATGGCAGGGCTCTCCGGGGTGCCGATCGTTAGGGGCTCACAATTTTGAGGTGAATGCTGCTGGCGCCGATATCGAGGACCTGGTACTGGATGTCGGCGGGCGGCTGCAGGACGATGGCTTCGGCCAGTTCCTCGATGGCGACGCGCGAATCCAACTCAAAGACCGCCGCGCCGGTGGTGTAGGAGCGTTGGACAATGTCGGTGGCCTCGCGGGGCAGCCCCTTGAGTTGCTCGCGGATGGCGCGCAACTTCCAGAGCTGGTCCACGCCGCCAACATGCAGCGTGACGTGCAGCAGTTGCGGCGTGGCCTTGCCGCCGGAACGGGTCCACGACTGGAGCATGGCGGGGATCAGTTGATCGAGGGATTTCTGCCCGGCGGCGCGGATGGCTTTGGCGCTGCCCACGACATCTTCCAGGCCGATCACCGTGGCATCTTCCGAGGCGGAGGCCATGGTGACGGAGTTATCCGTGCGCACCGCGCGCAGCGTGGCCACGGCTTGGTAGGAGCGCAGGTTGGAGTCGCTGATGCGCCGCGCGGAAGGCTTGGCGACGACTTCGCCAATGAGGATGACATCGGCCCCGAACTGGAGGCCGAGGGCGGCCGCCCCGCGGTTATCGCCCGCCATCCGTAAGAGTTCCTGCCCCTTGGCGAGGTTGGACTGGATCATATCCTGATCCACCACCTGCACCCCGCGGTCCAGCAGGATGCGGATGGCCATGGCTTCGACTTCGGCGGTGGGGATGGTCCCCAGGCTTTGCTCGTCCACCAGAAGCATCACGCGCGGCATTTGGGCGGCGGGGCGGGTGGCGCGCGCGGCGCCGGCCTTGGCCGGGGCGGGCGCCATCGCGCTGCTGCGCGACGGCGGGTGATACGGCGGCGCCTGGGTGGTGTCGCACGCGGTGAGGCCGCCGAGGACCAGCGCGGTCAGCAACAGAACGGGGAGGCTGTGTTTCATAGCGGACTCCATGGGTTAGCGGATGCGGCGTAATTCGCCATACAGGGTGCCAGCGAGATCGTGAACCACTTTGCGGGCGTGCTGGGCCAGCGTGACATCCGGACGGGCGGCGCGCTGCGCCATGTCCACGCTCCAAACAATCCGCCCGCTGGCGCAGTCAATCAGGCGCACCGAGACACCCACCACCGGATAGGAGCGGCCGCGCTGGGCCACGGTGCCATATTCATCCACCGTGCCGATCACCACACCATCCGCGCCCAGCATGGTGCCGATTTCCACGGCCTTGGTGGCGGACAGACCGGCGAGGGCCAATTCGGATTCGTTGAGCACCTGCGCCATTTGGCCGCGCTCGACCAGGGTATAGCGCTCGCAGCGCAGCAGCTCCGTGACCATCATGTCGGACACCGAGCTGCCCACCAGCTCCGTGGGCGCGCGGAACGGCATGACGGCGATTTTGCGGATTTTGCCGTGGCCGGGCAGGACATAGACATTGCCGGGGTTGGTGACATCCTTGAAGTATTTGCCGGTGGGCGAGGCGCAGCCGGCCACCAGCAGCGACAGCCCACCAAACAGCAGAGCGTTGCGCAGGGTTTTTGATTTCATTGGCTCCTCCTACTCCTTATCCACGCCCGTGCGGTCCAGCACGGCGGCTTCCATCCGTTTGAAAAAACCGTCGTACACTTCCGGCAGCAGCAGCTCCACGGACTCCTCCTTGGCCGGCGCATTGATGATCACATCCTGCTTGGCCACCCGGGCCGGATAGGACATGGCCGGCAGCGTGCCGTTACGCGACAGAATGGCGCGGCAGCGGGTTTGCCGTTGCGGCCATTTTTCCAGATGAATCACCATGGAATCCCACCGGGTCCACTGGCTTTTTTCCGAGGTGCGCCGCTTGATGGCCTGACGCCGCCACTCGAAGTTGGTGCTGGTTTCCTCGCGCGGGCCCAGCGGCTCCAAGCGCCGCGGATTGGAGGCATGAATCAAGCCCGCCGCGCGGTCCGCCTTGTCGAGCTTCCATTCGAGGTCTTGCAGCACCGCAATGGCTGCGGCAAACACGATGCCCTCTCCGGCGGGGAAAATATGCGTTTGCATGGCCGCGCGTTCCTCGGCCGTGAACGCTTTATCCGGTGGCACGGCGGATTTGGCTGGCCGCCGCGTTTGGCAACCGGCCAGCAGCAACGCCACAAGGAGGATGCCGAGGGTGAGTTTGTTGAATGTCATGCGTGATCTCCTTTTCCGGGGGCGGCCCTGGGCTATGGGGGTAATTTCTGGTCCTGTTTCCATTTGGCCAAACACTGTTTGCAAACGCCACTGATACTGGCCCAGCGGTTGGTGCGGGTGCCATCGGGCAGCACATAGCCCATGTTGAAGCTGGCGCCGGTCAGTTCCATCGCCACTTTGCCGCAGCGCGGGCAGCGATGGTTGGCCTGGCAGCCGTTGCACATGACCTTGCGCCCACTGTCCGCCGTCGTCACCGCCGTAGCCGGCGACTTGCCGCAAATCTCGCAGGCGAGGGCTTGCACCGCCGGCTTTGGCGCGCCGGCGCACTGGTGCGGCTGGTTCGGGTTATACATCTCGCCACAGATCGGGCAGAGCGCATCCACCCGAATCGTCGGTTCGCCGCTGGCGGGCGTGGACGTGGGTTGCGGCTTGGACTTGGTTTGCGGTTTGCCGGAATCGCCTTTGTCACCGGCGGCAGGCTTGGTTTTGGGTTGGGTCTTGGCCTTGCCCGGCGCGCTTTCGGTCGGCGCGGCGTTGCCCGCCGCTGGGGCCGCCGGCGCGGGTTTGTCCTGCTTGGACTTATGGTCAAAAATCCTGCCGGCGGCTTGTTCGCCGATGCCCGTTCCCAGGCGCGAGCCACCCGCCGCCAGCCCGGAGCCGATACCCTCCATGATGGCGGTGGACATGACTTGGGCGGCCTGAGTGTCTTCGGCTGCGATCCGGCGTTGGTTCTCCTCGCGCGTGGCTTGCGCCGCGCGCCCGGCGCCATCCACAACCATCTGGGCCTCGCGCACGCGTTGGTCGCCGGAGGTGGCGGCGCGCTGCATTTCCTGCTGGATGGCCATACCCTGCATGCTGTTGCCGGTGCGCTGATCGGCGCGCGCGGCTTTGCTGCCCACCACGCTTTCGAGCACGCGGGCGCCGGCGCCGGCGGAGGCGGCATCGCCTGCGGGGGCTTCCGCGCCACGCAAATCGGTTTGCGGCGGGCCGAACGAGCGCTCAAACGTGAGCGAGCAATCGCGAATGCTTAGGTTTTCCGCCGTGACGGTGTCCACGCCGCTTTCGGTGGTGAACGTGCGCGTGACGGAGGCGGGGCCGTTGACGGCTTCGGCGGAATCGGACCAGCCGTCGGAGCCTTTCACGCTGATGCGCACGCGGTCGCCCGGGCAGCCTTCGACGTAGTAGGTTTGGTTCACGCGCAAAGTGCTTTCGGAGGTGCCATCCGGCAGATTGAGCGAGCTGGCGGCCTGCTGCGTGGAGCCGCCGATGGAGAGGCATTCCTGGCAGTCGCGGTCGGACGCCGCCGCCTCTTCCTCGGCGGGTTCCTCCACGAGCGGCACGTGCAGGGTTTCGTGGCTCACGCAGTCGGGCTGGTCGAGGTCTTGCACGGTGATGCGGTGATCGCCCGCGATATAGCGCAGGGAAACGGACACTTCGCCGACGCCCTCGGCCTCGGCGGAATCGGCGTCGCTCACGACGGTGATGGCGACGCGCCGACCCTCGCGCGCGCGACCGATGAAGGTGTTGCCGTCGTCAAACGTGCCATAGCCCGTGATGGCGACCCAGCAGTCGGGGTCGTCGGGAGGCGGCTCGGGCGTTTCGGGTTCGCCGGGTGGCTCGGCCGGCCACGACGGAGATTTGGCCGCCGCCTTTTTCGCGTCGGCGGGCGGCGATGCTTTGGCGTCTTTCTGCGTCGCGGGTTGGGGCTTGTCCGGAGACGAACCGGTGGTGGCTGGCGGCGCGCTACTGTCGGAGGTGCCAGGCGTCGGAGGCGATCCCGTGGGGGCGCGGAACGACCATTCCTTGGCACCGCGCTGCACCGGCGGCGTGGACAATCTGGGGGGCGGCGCGGGCGGTTTGGCTGCAACGGCGCCGGGCTTCTGGGCCGCCGGTTTTTTTCCGGGGGTGTCGGGCGGATTGCGATCGGGATGAAGTTCGCGGCATTCTTGCACGGAGCGCATTCGAACCGGTACGCGCTTGTGCACCACGGCGGGCACTATCTCCATGCGTTGCTCGTCCCACGTCGTGCCATCCGCCCAAACCGTCACGTGCGTGGAATAGCTCTCAAAGCCGCGCTCATAAAGGGGCACGCCGTCATAGGTGCCCCAATGCACTTCCGGCGCGACGAGCCTCACGCGACTGGAGCTGCTGGGGCCCATCACGCTTGGATACACTGGCGAGACATCCGTCGAATCGGCAAACGCCAGAAAATGACCCGCATTATATCGGTACTGGGTGTCGCCGCGCCCGCCCGTCGCGCGCACCTCAACCGTCAGCGTGTCGCCGGGACAAAACTCGGTTGGCGAAACGGTCACGTCGAGTTCCATGGGTTTCTCGAAGGACTTTTGGAAGGTTCTGTCCATGCGGGAGCGGGAGTAGGGATTGTCGGCCACATTAAATTGCGCGAGGCAATCGGCAATGCCGGGGTTGCTCCACTTGATGAAGCTGCGCCAGCATCCGAAGCCCGACGCCATGCAGGGGCCGTTGCCGAGGTTTTTGCAGTGGGGCGAGGCATCGGATGCTTGGGGATAGTATCCCTGGGCGACATGGGAGGCCGCGCCGAGCGATTTGCTGCAGAGGCAGCTCAGCAGCCGCTGCAGCTCGGTGTCGGGGAGGTCCTCGAAGCGCCGGGGCGGGATATTCTTCCACAGCTCCTTCTGCTTGAGTTCGGTGAGCTTCTTCCGGCATTCGCCGAGAACGGTGTTGAAGCCTTCGAGGTCGCCCTTGCTATAGGCGCCGGCGGCGAGTCTGGCGATGTCGTCGGGAATGCCTGCGGCCTTGAGTTGGCCATAGACGTTTTTGGAGCCTTCGAGATAGGCGGAGGCGGCGCGGGCATCGTGCTCGGCCTGGGAGCGGGGCCGCCACTCTTCGAGCGCCCGGCTGGCGGCGGCCGTGCCGAGCTGATCGCCGGCGGTATAGCCGACCGCCCCGGCGACCAGCCCGACGCCAATAACGGCGGCCGCGCCCACCGCCGTCACCGGCGCGCCGATGACCGCCATCGCGCCGAGCCCCACCGCCGCCGCGCCGGTCATGCCGCCCACGAAACCGCCGATATTTTTCCCCGCGGCATAGGCGCGTTCCTCGCCCTCTTTGGCTTCCAGCGTGCTGGAGATCCGGCCGTAGCCCTCCCAAATCATCATGCCGGGGCCGACCACTTTCATGACTTTGCCAAACCCGTTCATCACCCGCGCGCCGGCGGTGGGGCCTTGCGCGGCCTGCGCGACGCCCTTGGCCATGTCGTTGCCGTAGCGGCTTTGGATCATCTCCATCGTCTGTCCGCGCTGCGCGGGGGGCAGGTCGCGCATGGCGTCGGCCATGGCCTGGTGGCAGGCGGGTCCCGCCTCGGGCGTGGTGCGGGCGATGTGCGCGAGCTCGTTGATGGTGTTTTGCGTCGCGTTGTGCAGGGCGTTTTTCGAGAGCGCACTGATTTTGTTGGCCTGGCCGATGGTGTCGGCGCCGCGCGCGTCGCGCAACTGGTTGGCCAGCGACAGCGAGGTCGTCTCCACGGGCGGCGCGCCGCCGGGCGATCCGCTTTGCTGGCGGAGGCGTCCGCCGACTTGGTTGATTTTATCAATGTATTTCGCGCCCTGGGAGCTGCGCAACTGGGCCTCGGCGCGCAGGCTCTGCACATCCGGATGCGCCTCGCCGAGCGTGCGGGCCAGCCGGTTGGCATCGGCGCTGTATTGGGAGGCGGCCTCGAAATGCTGATTCGCGTGGCGGGTCACTTCGGTGACATAGCTGCCGACCTCGTTGACGGGAATGGGCTGGTTGGCGCCCATGCTCAATTCAACGCGCACGGCGGCGGGGTCGGTGTAGGCGGTGCCGCCGGACTCGTTGATGGCGCGCGTGATTCTCTGGAACTCGGCGGGGGAGGTCGTGCGCGGATCGGGCATGATGTCGGTATTGGTGTTGACGGGCGTGCCGCGCGGGCGTCCGAGGTAGTCGTTCACCCGGTTGTGATAGGCCTCGGTGATTTTGTTCCACTGCTCCAGCGTGGGGGAGCGGCCGTCCTTGGTGCGGAAATTGACATCGGTGTCGGTGCCCGGCAGCGGGTCGCCGCGCCGGGCCGGAATGTCCACTTCCAGGCCGCAGTCGTTCGCCGCCTGGCGCAGCAGCCGTTGGTTGGTTTGGTCGAACGACCGCTGGTTGGCGGCATATACATCGGGCGGAATCCCGCCGTTTTGAGCGCCGCGCAGGGCCATTTTGTTGAGGATGTCGTTGTTGGCAAAACTGCGTTTGAGCGCGGCTTGCGAGGGATTGCCCGCCGACACTTCGCCGGCCAAGCCCCGCACATCATCCGTCCAGGCCTGTGCCGGAATAACGGCCCCCGGCATCGCCAGGACAATGGCGAGGCCGAGTCCTGGCCGCATCCATCGGCGGCATATCCAATTCCACCTGCGTTTCATGATGTCCCCCTGGATTTATTCGCCGGACGGTTGCGGCGCGGCGGTTTCGTTGAGATACTGTTTGAACACCATGAAGTCGGCGTCCATCATCATCTGAATCAGGTCGTCCTGATTGTCCGTCAGTTGCCGGTGCACCAGCGCCGAGAGCTCCTGGGCAATGGCGGGGGAGAGCGCGGCAAACTTTTTTCCGGCGGGGCTTTGATAGAACGCGATCAGCGCGCGGATTTCCTCCTCGGAGAAATACTGCATGTAGATGTTTTCCACATCCGTCCGCAGCGCGTCCCAGCCGATATATTTTTTAACGAACGCATCCACCGCATCGTGGTAGCCGGAGTCGTCCTCCACCGCGTTCATCAGTTGCCCGGCCAGAGACGCCACGGTCTGCTCCATCACGGCGCCCATGCCCAGCTCGGCAAACAGATCGGCGACCGCCCGCCGGTGACTCGTCTCCTCCGCCCATCCCGCGCCCAACCCGGCCACCGCCCACACCACACAGCCCACCAACCACTTTTTCATCATACACCTCCATAGCACATGGCCCGCTATGGTCATTATCATGAGGCGCCCCCCGCTTGTACAGACCAAAGCAACTTTTTTTCACTTTTGTGTTGCCCTTTGCCCCAAACTCGCCCGCCGCATTCCACCCGCCGGCACCAACGCGCACCCGCCGTCCGACCCGGATTTTTTGATTTCCCCGCTTGCCGACAACCCGCGCCCTCCGCTAGTCTGTTCCGACCGGCATGAGACCCGCGAAAACTTCATTCTATTTCTGGGCCGTGGCGCTGGCCATGTGGAGCAACGGCTCGCCCACGCTGGCCCCCGCGCAGGGGCCGCCCGGCGCCGCCCTGCCGGACCCCGCGCCCAAGGGCGCCACCGTGCTCGGCGAAGGCATCACCCGCCACGTGGTCTTCCGCACCTGGGCCCCCAACGCCAACCACGTCGCCGTCAGCGGCGACTTCAACGGCTGGAAAGAGCAGGCCATGCAGCGCGAACCCACGCGGCCCGGCTACTGGACGCTGGACAGCCGCTCCGCCAAGCCCGACCAGGACTATCGCTTTGTCCTCGACGGCCTGCGACGCCGCGACCCCCACGCGCGCGCCGTGGACATGAACGAAAACATCGCGCGCATCGTGGACCCGCGCGCCTACCCCTGGGGCCCCGCGCTGAACTGGAAAATGCCCGCCAAGGACGACTTGGTGAAGATCGGAAGAGCACACGTCTGA
>CAZNGD010000015.1:3419-15491 GCA_964572295.1 uncultured Verrucomicrobiota bacterium | reverse complement strand
GGGGGGGGCGTGGGGGTGGGGCGGGGGGGTTGGGGGGGGCCCCCCCCCCCCCGCGGGGGGGGGGGGCCGGGGGGGGGGGGGGGGGGGGGGGGGGACAGCACGAGGAGGGTGTAGGCCAGGTGGCGCAGATCGCGCGGCAGGAGGTTGTTCAGGATTTGCAGCGACTGTGGCACTTTCCATGTGCGCACATCGTGGCATGGTTCCGGCAGCGGGCAGGTTTGCTCGTGGGGGCAGGGCGCCAGCAGATGCAGGTTCAGGTCGGCCAAGGCGAAGGCGCGCAGGTCGCGCATGTAATCGCCCTCGTCGCGCAGGAGGGGTTCGCAAATAATCAGGCGGCCGTGGGGGGCGAGCCATTGGCTGGCGCGGGCGAGCAGGCTGCGGCGCAGGGCGGGGGGGAGTTCGTTGAGCACGTAGTGCAGCAAAATGACCTCAAACGGCCCTTGGGCGGCGGTTTCTTCCAGCGCGGCGGTCTGCGTGCGCAGCATGGCCTCCGGCCAGCGGGCGGCGCGCAGTTCGGTGAAGCATTCATGCAGACAACGGAGCGCGGCGCGGGAGCGGTCGTGGGCATGGAGCAGCACGGGGCGCGGGCCCAGGTGATCCAGCAGCGCCCACGAGGCCGCGCCGGTGCCGCAGCCCAAATCCAAAACGCGCAGCGGCTGGGGGGTGGGGGGGAAGGGCGGAAGTTCGGCCAGAATGTGGCTCAGGCGCGCGTGGGTTTGCGGCGCAAAGAACATCGCGTAGGTCGCGCAATCGCGCGTGTTGCGCAAATAATCGGGCAGGGCGTCGGCGGCGGGGCGCGCGGTGGTGAAACGGTCGGCCAGCCGTTGGATATCACCGCGCAGGCGCTGCAACGTGTCGCGCAGCGCCACTCCGCGTGTTTCCGTTTGGGCGCGGGTCAGCCAGTAGTTTTCGAGTTCGTGGGGATAGGCAATGGGCGGCATGGTTTATCCTTCGGGCGTGAGGAAATGTTGATAACCGCCAGCCCGCAACGGGTGCTGGCGGCCGTCGGCTTGGCGAATGACGCGGCGGCGCGGATTGGCGAGGATTTCGCCCACGCAACTGACGCGCAACCGGGGAAACTGTTTGGCCCAGGCCGTGGCGAAACGCGCCTGTTTGGTGGGCGGCACGGTGAAGAGCAGCTCAAAGTCCTCGCCATCGCCCATGGCGTGGGCGAGGGGATTGGCGGTACGGCGGGCCGCGCGCGAGATGGGGATGGCGGCGGCATCCAGCCGGACGCCGCAGCCGGAGGCCGCCAACAAGCGCGGCAGGTCGGCGGCCAGACCGTCGGACAAATCCATCATGGCGCCGGCGAAACCGGCCCGCGCCAAAAACTGACCGGCGGCCAAGCGCGGCGTGAACAGCAGATGATGACGCGAGCCGGGCAGGTAGGCGCCGCCCAGCGTGCCGGTGACGTAGAGTCGGTCGCCGGGGCGCGCGCCGGAGCGCAGCACGGCCTGGCCGCGCCGGATGAGTCCCACGCCGAACACGTGCAATTCCAAGGTGTCGCCGGCTGCGGTATCGCCGCCCAAAATGCTCACATCCCACTGTTTGGCGGCGGCGATCAGCCCGGTGTAGAGCTGGCGAATCCGGGCCACCGGCGTCGAGGCGGGCGCCACCAAATCCACCAGCGCCCAGCGTGGCTGGCCGCCCATGGCGGCAATATCGGAAACCGCGCGGGCCATCGCTTTGCGCCCGACCAGCCGCGCGGGGGTGTCCGGCAAAAAATGGCGGCGCTCCATGACGGGATCGGAAGTGAAGAGCCAGTCGTGGCGCGCGCCAGGCATTCGGACAACGGCGCAGTCGTCGCCGGGGCCGACGATGGTGTCGCGTCGTTGCGGCAGGCGCGGCAGGAGGCGGCGCAGCAGGGCGTTTTCACCGATGGATTGCAGCGTGGGCATGGGCGCGGGGGTCAGGTGGACGGCGGGTGGGGAGTCCAGCGGGCATAGATGGAAAGCGGCAGCAGGCGGTCGGGGGCGGCGGTGTGGGCCAGGGCCAACTCGCCCGCTTCAATGTGCCCGCCCACTGGCGCCATCAGGTCGGCCAGCAGATTACGCAGCATGAGCGCGGAGGCTTCGATGTTGTAGGTGGTCAGCAGCAACAGGCGGGGGCGGGCGGTCATGACTTGGCGGCTGAGTTCGAGCAGCTCCGGCAGTTGCCGTTCCACCTTCCAGACGTTGCCATCCGGCCCGCGACCGAAGGCGGGCGGGTCGAGCAAAATGCCGTCGTAGCGCGAGCCGCGCTTGATTTCGCGGCGCACATATTTCACGGCATCCTCCACCAGCCAGCGGATGGGTTTTTCATCCATGCCCGAAAGGGTTTGGTTCTTGCGGCCCCAGGCGATGGCCGGTTTGGAGGCATCCACGTGGGTGGCCTGCCAACCCGCCGCCGCCGCCACGAGCGTGGCCGCGCCGGTATAGCCGAAGAGATTGAGCAGGCGCGCGCCGGGGGCGGCCGCCTGCTGGATGGCGCGCCAATGGGGCGATTGCTCAGGAAAGACGCCGAGGTGTTTGCTGGTGTCGGAAATCCGGGCGAGAAACGCCAGATTGTCGAAGCGTAGCCGCCATTCGCGCGGGCAGCCGGGATGCAGCTCCCAGCCGTGGTCTTCGTCGTGGATGGCCTGTGCGCGGTTCCACTCGGCGGGCGGCAGCGCGGGCTCCCACCAGGCCTTGGGTTCGCCGCGGATCACGAGGACCGGCCCGAAGCGTTCGAGCTTGCAGCGGCGGCCGGAGTCTATCAACTCGTAGTCGGGAAAGCCGCCGATGGCCGTACGGATGACGGGCGCATCAGCCATCGGCTTCGTCTGCCGTGGCGGTGTGGGAGAACCGGCAAATCCCGCGCTTGGCGCGGCCGAGACAGTCCGCATATTCCTGCGCGTAGGGATTGTCCGCGCTGGCCCGCAGTTGTTCGCGGGCCTGACTGGTGTTGAGGCCGGCGCGATACACCTGCCGGAACGCCTGTTTGATTTGCGCGCGCTGCGCGGGGGTGAAACCCGCGCGGCGCAGGCCAATGACGTTGAGCCCGAACACCATGCTATTGGCGCAACTGGTCGCCACGCAGAAGGGGAGCAGGTCCTTGGAGATCATGGCCAGCGCGCCGACCATGGCCAGCCGCCCGATTTGGCAAAACTGGTGCACCCCCGCGCCGCCGCCGAGAAAGGCGCGTTCGTCCACCACCACATAGCCCGCCAGCAGGACATCGTTGGCCATGATGACGTGATCGCCCACCACGCAGTTATGCGCAGCATGGGCGTTGGCCATCATGAAAACATGGTGGCCGATGCGCGTGGTCGTGCCCGGCTTGGTGCCACGGTTCACGGTGACCCCTTCGCGGAAGATGCAGTCGTCGCCGGTCACCACGTAGGACGGCTCATTGTTGAACGACAAATCCTGCGGTTCGCCGCCGATGACCGTGCCGCTGTGCAGTCGGCAGCGCGCGCCGATGGTGGTGTGGTCCTTGACCACGGCGTGCGCCTCCAGCACGCAGCCATCGCCGAGGCGGGCCGTGGCGGCCACGCAGGCATAAGGGCCGAGCGAAACATTCACGCCCAGTTGGGCGCCGGGTTCAACGATCGCGGTGGGATGAATCATGGCGGCAGTTCCTGACTTATGACCGACAGCATAACGCAGGCGAGGCGGTCGCCGCAATGCGAACATTTACAGGCGGCCCGGATTGGGCTACAACCATGTCGGCGGCGCGCGCCGCCGGCAAGGAGCAAGCAGGATGCGGGTGTTGATGATTGTGCATACCGCCATGTCGCTGGGCATGGGCGAACAGGTGTTTCTGACCGGCCACCCCGCCGAGCTGGGCCGCTGGAATGTGGCCACCGTGCCCATGACGCGCACCGCGGATTGCCGGTGGGAGGCCACCCTCTGGCTACGGGATTCCGCGCCCGTGGAGTTCAAGGTCACGCGCGGCAGTTGGGAAACCGAGGAAGTGGATGCCCAGGGCCGCGGGATGGCCAACCACGTATTCACCCCCGCGGAAGGCGCGGTGGTGGAAGTCCACGTGGCGGGCTGGAAGGATGAACGCCCCGTGCCGGCCCAGCCGCGCATCACCGGGGACTATCGCCATTTGCCGCAAATCCACTCGCAGTTTTTGGCGCACGACCGCGACGTGCTGGTGTGGTTCCCGCCCGGCTACGACGCGCAGCCCACCAAGCGCTATCCCGTGCTGCTGATGCACGATGGCCGCCAAGTCTTCGACCCCACCACCGCCACCGCCGGCAAGGATTGGCAGGTGGACGAGATCGCCCAGCACATGATTCTCAACGGCGAGCTCGAACCGTTCATGGTGGTGGCCGTGGACTGCACCGAGGCCCGGCGTGAGGAATATTCCCCCGCCCACAAGGGCGATGATTATCTGCGTTTCCTGCTGGAGGAACTCAAGCCCATGGTGGATGCCACCTGGCGCACCGACCCGCACCGCACCGCCATCGCCGGGGCCAGCATGGGCGGGCTGATTTCCTTTTACGCGGCCTGGAAACGGCCCGATGTGTTTTTCGGCGCGGCGTGCTTGTCATCGGCCTTCCTCGAACGCCACGACCGCGAGTGCTTCGCGCAAGTCGCCGCCGCGCAAGGCGCCTGGCCCAACCTCAAACTCTTTTTGTCCTGCGGCGGCGCGGCCGGCCTCGAAGCGGAGCTGCTGCCCGGCACGCTGCGCATGGCCGATACCCTGCGGCGCGGCGGCTACCCCGAAAACAACCTGAATGTGCGCATCGAAAGCTGGGCGGAGCACAACGAAGAAGCCTGGAGCCGCATGACACCCCATTGGCTGCGCTTTTTGTTCGGTCGGCCGCAATTGGCCGAGCCCGAACCCGCCTCCCGCCACAAGGAGTGGTAACCGCCCGGCCGCCGCGCCAACCCAAACCCCCGTGGCCGGGCCGGTCCTTGACAACAGTACAAAATAATGTACAAATTCTTGTACAAAGGAGATGGCCCATGCCCCGCCTTAATTTAGCTGAAGACATCAAGCCATTGTCCGAATTCCGGGCGAACGTGACCACGTACATCCGCCAGGCCCGCCAAAACCGGCGCCCACTGGTGATTACCCACAACGGCAAAGCGGCCGCCGTGCTGCTGGGCGTGGCGGAATATGAACGGCTGATGCGGAAAATGGAAGTGCTGGAGGATGTTCGTCTCGCCGCGGACCAACTCGCGCGCGGGACGGGAGTCGCCCATGCCGCCGCGCAGAAGCAAGTGCTCGCCAAGGTCCGCAGATGAAAGTGGAGTGGGCGCCATTGGCCATTGACCGGGTGGCCGAGATGGCGGCCCATATTGCGGAAGACAACCCGATCGCCGCCGAACAATGGGTCCGGAACATTTTTGCGCGGGCGGGCCAACTGCGGCAATTTCCCCGGCGCGGCCGGGCAATGCCCGAAACCACGCGAAAAGACATTCGCGCGCTGATTGGGGGCAATCACCGCATTATTTACCGCCTCACAACCCGTCGGGCGGCCATTCTGACCGTCCGGCACACAAAGACGATCCTCCCGCTGGCCGAGTTGGATTGATGCGGCCCCGGCGGCGTGGGCATTTGGCGTGCCGCGGGGCAACATTTCGCGGTTGCGGTGGCGCGCCCTTTTTGTGTACGGTGCGCTTTTCCATGGCCGGGCCGTTTCGCCCGGCGGCAGGCAAAACGAGTAGGCAAGGAAAGGCTGTAGACGAGTTATGAAGGATATCCCAGTCACCGATGTGCGGAATTTTGTTTTGGTGGGTCACACGGGCAGCGGCAAAACGTCGCTGGTGGATGCCCTGCTCTATAAACTCGGAGCGAACGATCGGTTGGGCAATCCCGGCGACGGCACCAGCATGGCCGACTGGACCGACGAAGAAAAAAACCGCAAGATTTCCATCTGGGCCAAGCCGTTTGATGTGGTGTCGCGCCCCAAGGGCGGCAACCCCCTGCGCCTGGTGATGCTCGACACCCCCGGCTACGCCGATTTTTACGGCCAAATGGTGGCTGCCACGCGGGTGGCCGATGCCGCGTTGCTCATGGTGGATGCCACCGCGGGCGTGCAAGTCGGCACCGTCCGGGCCTGGAAGCGCTGCGAAGCGCTCGGCCTGCCTCGCGCCATTGCCATCACCGGCTTGGACAAGGAAAACGCCGATTTCGCCGGCACCGTGGCCGCGCTGCAAGACCTCTGGGGCGTGCGTTGCGAAGTCGTGACCTTCCCTGCCGCCGATAAGAAGAGCATCGTGGATGTGCTGTCCGGCCAGAGCCCGGAGGCGGAAGAACTCCGCAGCAAGTTGACCGATGCCGCCGCCGAATCCAGCGATGAACTCATCGAAAAAGTGCTCAACGGCGAGACGCTCTCCGCCGATGAACTTTCGCGCGGGCTGCGGTCGTCCGTCGTGCAAACCAAGTTCATTCCCATTTTTGCGGTGATGGCCCGGCAGTCGTTGGGCTTGGACGAGTTGATTCAGGGCTTCGGGCGGCTGATGCCCAGCCCGGCCGATCGCCCCGTGCAGGATGAAGACGGCAACGCGATCAACCCGGCGGCGGATGGGCCGCTGGTGGCGCAGGTCTGGCGCTCCATCAACGACCCGTTTGTCGGCCAGTTGACGCTCGCGCGCATCTGGGGCGGCACGTTGAAGGAAAACTCCGAAATCTTCAATGCCACCAAGGAGCAGAAGGAGCGTGTCGGCACCATTTATTTCACCAATGGCAAAAAGAACGACCCCACTCCGGAAGCGCAGGCGGGCGACATCGTGGCCTTGGCCAAGCTCAAGAACACCGGGCTCAACGATACGCTGACCACCGTCGGCAAGGCGGCCAAAATGACCCCGATCGCCTTCCCGAATCCCGTGGCCTCCTTTGCCGTCATGCCCAAGAATCAGGGCGACGAAGACAAGCTCGGCCAGGGCTTGAATCGCGTTGCCGATGACGACCCGACCATCCACGTGCAGCGCAACGACGAAACGCGCGAGCTGATCATCACCGGCATGGGCGATGTGCAGATTGACGTGGCCATGGAGCGCATGAAGGTGCGCAGCAAGGTCGAAGTGACCCTCAGCACCCCAAAGGTGGCTTACCGCGAAACCGTGACCACCAAGGGCGAAGGCCACTACAAACACAAAAAGCAGTCCGGCGGCCGCGGCCAATATGGCGAAGTGTATCTGCGCATTGAACCCCTGCGCGCTGGCGTGGACCACTGGTTTGTGGATGGCATCGTCGGCACCAGCATCCCGCGCAATTTCCTCCCGGCCATCGAAAAGGGCCTGGTGGAGGGCATGACCCGCGGCGCGGTGGCTGGCTACCCCGTGGTCAACACCATGGTGACGGTGTACGACGGCAGCTCCCACGATGTGGACAGCTCCGAAATCGCCTTCAAAATCGCCGCCCGCACCGCCTTCAAGGACGGCATGGCCAAGGCCAAGCCCGTGCTGTTGGAGCCCATCCTCAATATCCGCGTGACGATCCCGGCGGAATTCATGGGCGACTGCACCGGCGACCTGAACCACAAGCGCGGCCGCATCATGGGCATGGATGCCGAGGACGGCATGCAGGTCATCGTGGCCGAAGTCCCGCAGGCCGAGGTCTTCAAGTATTCCTCGGAATTGCGGTCCATGACCGGTGGCCGCGGCTCATTCGAAATCAGTTTCAACCGCTACGACATTGTGCCCGCCAACGTGGCGCAAAAGATCATCGCCGAAGCGGCAAAGAATAAGCAGGCCGAAGACGAGGAATAAGGATCCCCCCGGTGGCTGGCGGGCGGCTGCCCGGCCCAGCCGCTCGCGGCAGGAAGGACAAAACAGGGTATGAGTGGACATAGCAAGTGGTCAACCATCAAGCATAAGAAAGGCGCGGCCGATGCGCGCCGTGGCAAGATTTTCAGCAAACTGGCCAAGGAACTGACCGTTTCCGCCAAGGCCAGCGGCGGCGACCCCGCCGCGAACATCACCCTGCGCACCATTCTGGCCAAGTGCAAGGCCGTGAATATGCCGGCGGACAACATCGAACGCGCCATCAAAAAGGGCACCGGCGAATTGCAGGGCGCGGCCATCGAGGAAATCATGTTCGAGAGCTACGCCCCCGGCGGCGTGGGCCTGATTATTCTGTGTCTCTCCGACAACCGCAACCGCTCGGTCGCCGAAGTCCGCCACGTCCTGCAGCGCAACAATTCCGCGCTGGCTGGCACCAACCAGGTCTTGCGCAACTTCCAGCGCCGCGGCCAAATCCTCGTGGATGCCGCGGGGGTCGAGGAAGACCAGCTCATCGAAATCGCCCTCGATGCCGGCGCGGACGACGTCACCAACGAAGGCACCGAGTTTGAAGTTCTCACCCCGCCCAACGTCTATAACGAGGTGTCGGAAAAAATCACCGCCGCTGGCTACCGGGTCTCCGAAGACTCCGGCATCAACTTTGTGCCCACGGTGTGGACCCCCGTGCAGGACAAGGCGCAGGCCGCCGCCATCCTCAAGATGATTGAAGCCATCGAAGAACTCGAAGATGTCCAGAACGTCTACATGAATGGCGACATCGCCGACGACGCGATGCCCGACTAACCCAACGCGCCACCCGCGCACACGCGCCAGAATTCCGCCCGGATTTTGGCGTTTTTTTTGCAACGTGTTTTCGGGAGCGGCAGGGTCATGGCTGTTCTTGTATGGTTTTTGTAGGGCAGGAACGGTTGAGGGACGAAACCTTCCCGCCAGGAAAGGCTGGAAGGGCTGCGCCCATTCCCGCCCTACAATCCAATCCCTTCACACTGCCTTGCAGGCCCACATCGCGCGGATGAAAACGCCAAAATCACTCGCCTTAAATTTGTCCGGAGTTTATAAGGTCTGGACGGCATGGTTCAAATGGCAATAAAAAAAAGGTGGGTTCGGCGATGGCTGCGGCGCTACGGATTGCCCGCAAAAAAGGCGCGGGCAAGAGGGCCTTTTCGTCAATCGCGATCCGCCCCGGAGCGGGCGCGGTTTTGGCGCTTTTTTTGTGGCAGGTTTCGCGCTAGATTGCCCGCGTGAAAGTGCTGGGCATAGATGCCTCGCTCCGGGGCACCGGGCTGGCGGTGATTGAGCAGCAGGGCTCGCGGACGCGCTCCCTCCATTGGGAAGTGGTGAAGATTCCCGCCCGCGTGCCGCATTCGGGCTGCCTGCGCGAAATCGGCGCGCGCCTCGCCGCCGTATTGACGAAATACCAGCCCACCGCCGCCGCCATCGAAGGCGGCTTTTATTTCAAGAATGCCAAAGTGGCGCTGGTGCTGGGCGAGGTCCGTGGCGTGGCCATTGCCGCCTGCGCCTCGGTGGATGTGCCGGTCTATGAATACTCGCCGCGCCGCGCCAAACAAAACATCACCGGCTGGGGCGCCGCGCCCAAGGAACAGGTGGCCCGGATGGTGCAATCGGTATTGGGCCTCGCTGCCATGCCGCCGGCGGATGCCACCGACGCCTTCGCGCTGGCCCTCTGTCACGCGCAAAGCGGGCGCGGCCTGTTGTCGGACGATCCCATCTGATGGCCGCCGCGCGTCAGGAGCGGCTGCGGCTGGCGGGGGTCTCCAAATCCTTTGCCGCCGCCACCGGGCCGGTGCCCGTGCTGCACGAGGTTTCCCTCGCGCTGCACGCGGGCGAGTTCGGCATCATCACCGGCGCTTCGGGCTCCGGCAAAACCACGTTGCTGATGTTGGCCGGATTGCTGCTGACCCCGGATTGCGGCGGCGTCTGGTTGGATGGCATTGCCACCGCCGATTTACCCGATGCCGCCCGCGCCGCCATCCGCAAGCACGACATCGGCATGGTCTTTCAAAAGTTTTGCCTGCTGCCGCACCGGAGCGCGTTCGACAACGTGCTTTTCCGTTTCCGCTACGTGGCGGGCGATTCCCGCGCCGCCCGCGACCAGGCTCACGCCGCGCTGGAGCGGGTGGGGCTGGCGGCCAAAGCGGGGCAGGCCGCGCGCCTGCTCTCCGCTGGCGAAATGCAGCGCGTGGCCATCGCGCGGGCGTTGGCCCGCCCCGCCAAAATCCTGCTGGCCGACGAACCCACCGGCAATCTCGATCCCGAATCCGCCGCGCAGGTCATGGCGCTGTTCCGTGAGGTGAATCGCGCGGGCATGGCCATTCTGCTGGTGACGCACAACCACGAGTGGCTTGCCCCCGGCATCACGCATTGGAGCATGCACAACGGCCGCTTGCAGCGGCAATAGACCCTATTCCCTATTCCTGCGGCCGCAGCGCGGCCAGCGCCGCGCGCGCCGCGTCGAGGCTCGGGCCGAACGCCAGCAAGCCATCTTCGTGGCCGCCCAGCACCAGCACCGCCGCCGCCGGCAGGGTGGGGACCAGCGCGGCGATGGCCCGCGCCAGTTCCGGCGTGCCGAACTCGGCATCAGCCGGCGTGGCGGGCGCGCCCGCGGCGCGCAACCGCGCATGGAGCGCGCGGTCGTGAATATGAATGACCGCCTGCGCATCGGGCCGCGCGGCGTACACCGCGCCGTGGCTCATGGATTCCGACGATGCCGGCAACGGCCCGCGACACCGCACATGGTTGCGCGCCACATCCCACGCCAGCACCGCGCAAAAATGTTCGGGCAGGGCGGCCACGTAGCGCCCCGTGCCGCTGGCGGTGATGACGAATTGCTCGCGGTCCGGCCCGCGCACGCTGAGATTGCCGAAGCCGATGCCGTCGGGCAGCACACCCAGCCAGCCCCAGTCGCGCAGTTCATCACGCACGCGCCGCAACTCGGCCAACGCGGGGTGGGTGGGGGGCGGCGCGGGTTCGTGCGTGAAGGAAAACTTGATGTAGCCTTCGGCGTTATGGGGCGAGGTCGGCATACAGTTGGCGCAATCCTTCGCGCGTGGCCGGAGCCAGCCCGCGTTCGGTGATGATGCCCGTCAGCAGGCGGGCGGGGGTGACATCAAACCCGTAGTTGGCGGCGGGGGTTTCGGCGGGACAAATCCGCACGGTCGCCAGCCGGCCGGCAGCCTCATCCCAGCCGGTCATGGTGCGGACTTCATCGGCGTGGCGTTCTTCGATCACAATCTCGCGCGCGCCGTCGTGGATGGACCAATCAATGGTGGAGACCGGCAGCACGGCATAAAACGGCACGCCGTTATCCCGCGCGGCCAGCGCCTTGAGGTAGGTGCCGATCTTGTTCGCCACATCGCCTGCCGCCGTCACGCGGTCCGCGCCGACGAACACCACATCCACGAGGCCGTGCTGCATGAGGTGGCCGCCGGCATTATCCGCCACCAGCGTATGCGGCACGCCGTGCTGCGCCAGTTCCCACGCCGTCAGCGCGGCGCCCTGGTTGCGCGGCCGGGTTTCATCCACCCACACCCGCACGGGCAAGCCTGCCGCCACGGCGGCATACACCGGCGCCAGCGCCGAGCCGTGATCCACAAACGCCAGCCAGCCCGCGTTGCAATGCGTGAGCACATTCACCGGCACGCCCTTTTTGCGCACGGCGATGTCCCGCAAAATCGCCAATCCGTGTTGGCCCATGCGCCGGGAAAACTCGGCATCCTCATCCGCAATGGCCTGCGCCTCGCGCTGCGCCACCGCCAGCCGTTCCGCAGGCGGACAGGCCGTCAGCCGGCCCAGCATCCGTTGCACCGCCCACGCCAGATTATTGGCCGTGGGGCGCGTCGCCAGCAATTCCGCCGCCGCCGCCGTGATTTGCGCGACAAAATCAGGCGCCGCCGCGCACTCCACCGCCGCCAAATAAATGCCCCAGGCCGCCGCACAGCCAATCAACCCCGCGCCGCGCAGATTCATGTTGCGGATGGCCGCCGCCATGGCCGCTGCCGTCCGGATGTCCAGCCGCGCGAACTCATGCGGCAGCCGCGCCTGATCAATAATGCGCACCCAGCCGGGCGCGGCCAGCCAAATGGTCCGGTACGGTTTGCCCTGCACGTTCATCGCACGGTTGTCGCCGAAAACCCCCGGCGCCGTCAAGGCCGCGTTCCGCCGCATTCCACACCGTGGAAAATCCCGCCCACGCGGGATAAACTTTTTTCCACACCGTGGAAAAAATCCGCTACCTTTTTCCACAGTGTGGAAAAACCCGGCCAAAGTTTTTCCATTGTGTGGAACGATTGGGCCCCTTTTTTCCACCGTGTGGAAAAGTGGTGTGCAACCA
>CAZNGD010000015.1:0-3319 GCA_964572295.1 uncultured Verrucomicrobiota bacterium | reverse complement strand
GTGTGGAACGATTGGGCCCCTTTTTTCCACCGTGTGGAAAAGTGGTGTGCAACCAAGGACAACATGAGTGGTGTCGAGAAAAAATGGAAACAGGTGGCGGTGCTGATGGGCGGGCCGTCGTCGGAACGTGAAGTATCGCTGCGCTCGGGCGCGGCGGTGACGCGGGCGCTGTGCGAACGCGGCTACGATGCGCGCGAAGTGCTGGTGGATCTGGATTGCCGGTTCACCTTGCCGCCGGGGACGCAGGTGGCGTTTGTGGCCATGCATGGGCGCTTCGGCGAAGATGGCGGCATTCAGGCGCTGCTGCGGGAGCAGGGCGTGCCGCATACCGGCTCCAGCCCCGAGGCGTGCGCCCGCGCATTCGATAAAGCGCAGAGCAAGCCCATCATGGTGCGCGCGGGCATCCCCACGCCGCCGTTCGAGCTGCTGCGCCGGGGGCAGGCGCGCACGCTGCCGCTGCCGGTGGTGGTCAAGCCCGTCCGGCAGGGGTCCAGCGTCGGCGTCTCGCGCGTGCGGCAGGAGGCGGACTGGCCGGCGGCTCTCGCGCTGGCGCTCGACTGCGATGAGCTGGCGCTCGTGGAGGAATACATCGCGGGCCGCGAGCTGACCGTGGGCGTGGTGGGCGAGAGCGCGCTGCCGGTGGTGGAAATCCTCGCGCCGGACGGCCATTTTGATTTTTATGCCAAGTACACGCCGGGCGTCTCCACCCACGTGGTGCCGGCGCCGCTGCCGGCGGAGCTGGCCGCCGCCATCCGCGCCACCGCGCTGGCGCTCTTCCGCGCGCTGGACTGCCGCGGCATGGCCCGCGTGGATTTTCGCCTGCGCCCCGATGGCCGTTTCTATGTGCTCGAACTCAACAACATTCCCGGCCTCACCGCGATGAGCCTGCTGCCCGATGCCGCCCGCGCCCATGGCTGGGGGTTTGCCGAGTTTTGCGAAATCATCCTCAATATGGTAGACTCTCCGGCCACAACCCCAAAAGGAACAAAAACCGCATGAACGTATTACGTGTGATCGCCAACCCGAAGCCGGTGGAGCAGTCCGCCAGTTTGAAAATCGAAGCCGCCTTCATGAAGGCCTTCCAACAAAAGCACCCCGATGCCGTCATCACCACGGTGAACGTATTTCAGGATGACATCCCCCAGTTGGATGGCTTGCTGCTGCCCGCCTTTTTTGGCGCCCCACCCGCCACTCCCGAAATTGAACGCCAGCGCGACCGGCAACGCGATGTGCTCGCCAAGTTTCTGGCCGCCGATGTGGTGGTGATTGCCTCGCCGGTGTGGAACTTCAACGGCCCGCCACAGTTGAAGGCGTTTATTGATTCGGTCATGGTGTCGGGCAAGACATTCAAATACACGTCCAACGGGCCGGTGGGCCTTTCGTCCGCCAAGAAGGCCGTGGTGTGTTACGCCAGCGGCATGTTCTACGATCACGGCCAGCCCCCGCAGCAAACCCTCACGCTGATGCTCGCCGCGCAGTTCAGCTTCATGGGCATCACCAATGTGACCTGGCTCGGCGCGCAAGGACAGGGCGCGGGCCAGGAGAAGGCTGCCGCCAGCCTCGCCGCCGCCATCGCCAAAGCCGAAGTCGCCGCCGCGCAACTCTAAACGCGCCCGCTTCGCGACAAGGCCGCCGTCAGGCGGCCTTTTTCTTTCGGTTGTTTTGCCCGCTCTGGGGAGGATCGTGATGGATCAAAAGCCCCTCTTGAATGTGACCCTTTTTTGCGGTCAAACCGGGGGTTGCAGCCAGCACCAACCCAGCCCATTTTATTTTGCGGTTTCTGACATGCCATCCAGAGTTTATAAACTCTGGATGATTGCCTTGTTAGTCTTATCTCAATCGCATACAGTATGATATGTATAAATTATGGGCTTTTTTTAAGCGGCTGTTTTGCCGGTGTCATCCAGAGTTTATAAACTCTGGATGGATCCGACGTGAGGTGTTTTGGTGTTTTTATCCGCGCGGGGCGGACCCGCATGGAGGTCGCCGAAAGGTGCCTGAAACCATCTGCGCGATGGTTCTGAAAACCCAATCATTTATGGCCAAGTTCTGCTGGCGCTTCGTTGGCAACGCATGGCAGTCCTCGAATCGGGAACCGCTACCTGATTCCGATCATCGTCACCCCAATCGGCGAAGAAACTTTTTGGCCGTGGCGCGCGCAAAGAAAAAGTTTTCGCGGGGGTGGGGGTGTGGCATAGTAGATGCCGGTTGGATTGAGGTGGAACATAACGAGAACAGGAGATGGGCATGGACAACATCGGTTTGATCGGTGGCATACTTGCGGTCAGTGTATGCCTCTGGTTGTTAATGTCCGCAGCCTTTTTATTGCTCGGTGCGCGGTTGGCTGGAATTGTCAAGCGGTCTTATGGCGGGGCGCTCGGCATCGCGCTGCTGAACGGAATTGCCTCTTTTGTCGGCTATGCCTTAAGCAATAGCCCCATACTGGGGATTGTGCTGGCAGGGCTTGGGGGATTCCTGATTACCGCGCCCATGATGATGCTGATCTTTAAGACTTCTTTGGGCAAGGCGCTTGGCGCTGCTGTTCTTGCCTGGATGTTTTCCTCGGTTATCGTCGGCGGAACGGCAATGGTGGCGGCGATCATGCTTCCTGCGGTGAATACGGCACTATCACATGCCGAGTTCGTTCAAACGGTTTCCAATGGTGCAACTATATACCGGGCTGTATTCGCAAGCCAAATGGAGGATATTGTCTTGGGCGATAACATCCCCATCTTCCCCAAAAAAGGGCAATACCGCACTTCCACAGAGTATTTCATTGATCTGGTGGAATTCGGTGTATTACCCGTTTCGTATGATTTTTTCGCCGCCCCCGGGATTCCTGGCGCGCACTCCCCTCGCGCGAAAGATTTCCTGGCCGAGAACAATGCTTGGCGCGTGGTTCTTGGATTGGATGATGCACCTGAAGGTACGCCATTTATGTTCACACGAAACTATGATCCCGACTCCCTGCAAAGTGGCGATGGACCTATTATCCTTAACGACGAACCACCATTCGGAAAAAAAGGCATGGTGGTTGTATTAAAGGGAGGGGCGGCTTATCCCTTGCGGGGAAATCAATTGCGCAATAGATATTTTAATCCGGCGGGGACGCCGTCCAGCCCGGATATCTCCATTATTGGGCCATAAGGACCTGCCCAGGCATAAAGAGGTATAAGTCTTGAGATTCGAGCACCCAATAAGGATCCTGCCGTGCGGCGCAAAAAACGCGCCGCATGGTTGGCCCATGCATTTGTTTGGTGGATGGTGAGGTTCACGTTGGCGGCATTGCACTCCAAGCGGCGGGGTAACCAGTCGCGCG
>CAZNGD010000014.1:0-15573 GCA_964572295.1 uncultured Verrucomicrobiota bacterium | reverse complement strand
TCGTGCTACTTCCAAGCCTTGAGCAGGTGGCGGACATTATTTTCCGGGCATGAATCATCATCGCACATGCCCAGTTGCGCGACATGCCGGAATCCGTTGCGCCGCAACTCCCGTTCCACTTGCGCCGGATCCGTTCGGGAGTTGGTTTCAAATAAGAGCAGTTCGCGAGTGACCCGCCCCAGCAACCGGTACAGCCGGCGGCGCCGGGTCAAGTGGCGCTCAATGGCAAAACAAAACACCACATCATGGCCTCCACCCAGCGTCCGGGGCGAAGTCCGATCAATATCCCCCTGCTGAAAATGCACCTGGGGCAGATCGGCAAAGGCGGCGATTCGCCGCGCCACCCGAACCTTGTCCAGATCATATTCCACGCCCCGGCATTGGCCCGGCTGAAACTCTTGCGCCGCGAACAACATGCCGCCCGTATGACAGCCCAAATCCAGAATCCGTTTGCCCGCCAAATCCGATTTCGTCATGCCGTAGCGCGCAAAACGGCGCGCGGCGTTTCGTTGCGCTTCCTCGCCGCGCACCACCAGGCCCGGCACCGCGAACGAACAATAAATCCGTTCGGTCTTGCAGACATGCCGGTTGCCCCCCTTGTCGCTCCGAAAGGTTTTCGAAACGGTCAACAACTCGGCGCGCAACAAGTCGGCCAGCCCCCGCCGGGCATCGTCCCACGAAATCCCGGCCGCATGCGCAATGACCGGCAGATTCCGCCGGCCTCCCCGATCCGCGTTGAAACCCATGTTATTCGTGCGGGCGGGCGACGGCAGCCCCTGCCCCGTGATATCGTAGCTCTCTGGAAAACGGGGCCGATACTTCGGGGGAAAGGGGAGCAAAAACTCAAAGTCATGAAGTTGCAAGCGGCCGGCGACCAGCGCCAAATTACGCGCATGAAAATCGCGGTGAGCATACCCGGCAACATACAAGTCCAAGACAATGGACAGCGCCTCGCTGGCCAGCCGGTGGCGCTCGGGTTCCGTCGCGCGGGCCAACACCTGATCCAGCCGGTTTTCCCCGGGATAGGCCGCAACATCGAACCAAGGGTGGCCCGTGAGCGTCCAGCCGGAACGAATCCAGGGCATGGCCCAAGACGAGTCACGGAATAAGCGCGCGGCCTTTTTTTCAGTCCAATAGGCGTTCCAACCGTCCCGGGAGCGGTGAAAATATTTGCGGAATATGCGCTGGCCATCCTGTTCGCGGATGATCCCGAACGAGCGCCGGCCAGCGTGCGCCACATCGGGCGCATGACGCCAGCGCCGGGGCAGCCCATATTCGGCGCTTCGTGGTGTGGTGGCGCTCATGAGCTGGCCGCCCCCGTTGGGGGCGCGGGGGCAGGCTCGCAATCCCATTCGCCGTTGAGCATCACAGGCGATGCCGGGCGCGTTCGCCCCGTGCCATAAAAATCGCCTGCGGCCACATCCAGGAAGCCGATGCCGCCGGGCAGGGCGTCGGCTTCCACATCATTGAGCGTCACGCGGGCGCTGATGCGGTAGCGGCCTTCCTCCAGCGGGAACCGCGGCAGGTGGAGATCAAAAAAACCGTTCGCCGGCACCTTCTCGAAGGGCTCGCCCATCTTGATGGCGTCGCACACGCACAGCGGGTCCTGCGTATTCAAATGATGAAGGGTCAGCGTGACGTTGACCATCTCGCCGGGCCGCATTTTGGCGGCCGCGTAGCCGAGGCGCAGGCAGACATCATCGCCCGTTTGCACGGTCAGCAGCGGGTACCCTTTTTCGTCCACGGCGGCGAAGGAGGTCAGCTTGACCCGCCCGTTGCCGGTGCGCTCGGTAATGTCGCGCAACGGATAGAGCGGCCCCTGGCCTTCTTCCGCACTGCGCGTTTGGGTGTTGAGGTACTGATGAATCACATCGCGGGTGTCGCCCATGGCGGCCACCGTGCCATTTTCCAGCCAGACGCAGCGGGGGCAAAGATTTTGCACCGCCGCCATGTTGTGGCTCACGAACAGCAGCGTGCGGCCATCGCGGGCAATCGAACCCATTTTGCCCAGACACTTGCGCTGGAAGGCCACATCGCCCACGGCGAGCACTTCATCAATGAACAGGATTTCCGGTTGCAGGTGGGCGGCCACCGCAAACGCCAAACGCACATACATCCCGCTGGAGTAGCGCTTCACGGGCGTATCAATGAATTTTTCAATTTCGGAAAACGCGACAATCTCGTCGAAGCGCCCATCAATTTCCCGTTTTTTCATCCCCATGATGGTGCCATTCATGTAGACATTTTCGCGGCCGGTCAATTCGGGGTGAAACCCGGTGCCCACTTCCAGCAGGCTGGCCACGCGGCCCAGCACGGTGGCCTGGCCCTGCGTGGGCTCCGTAATGCGGCACAGGATTTTCAGCAGCGTGCTTTTGCCCGCGCCATTGCGTCCGAGAATGCCGACCACTTCGCCCTGCTGCACATCGAAGCTCACGTCGCGCAGCGCCCAGAACACCGGATTCATGACCGTCTGCTCGTAGCGGCCCATGTAGTCCTCGGGCCTGCGCCCGGTCCACTTGTACCAGTTGTAGCGCATCTCGTCGCGCAGCGTCAGGCGGCTGATGCTGCCCCGCCGGTAGCGCTTGGCAATGCCTTGAATGGTGATGACGGGCGTGGCCATGATGCGACTCCTACACAATATCCACAAAGGTGCGCTGCACCCGGTTGAATGTGCTCAGGCCCAGCAGCAGCAGCAGGCTGGTGATGCCGACACTGGCCCACACCTCGGGCGCGGCGAACGTGCCCTTGCCCACCAGCGCCCAGCGGGTGGCCTCCACCGCCCACGACATCGGGTTGTACTGAATGACCCACCGCCACTGCTCCGGCACCGTGCTGGCGGGATAAATAATCGGCGTGGCATACATCCACAACTGCGCAAAAAACGGCAGGAAAAATTGCATGTCGCGATACTTGATCGTCATGGACGCCAGCAGCAGCCCCATCGCCAGGCCCAGCACGGCGGCATACAGCAGGATGGGCAAAAACCACAGCAGTTGCGTGGCGGGCGGCATGGTGGCCGATGTCGCATGGCGGTAAAACAGCCAGAAGCCCAGAAACATCAGCGCATTCAGCGCCAGCGTCGCCAGCGCCACCAGCACACGCACAATGGGCACGATCAACCGTGGAAAATACACCTTGCTGAACAGCGGAATATTCCCGGTGAAGGTGGACGAAATGGAATTCATGCTGGTGGCAAAAAAGTTCCAGATCAGCATTCCGCTCATGTAGAACATCAGCGGCGGCACGCCGTCGGTGCCCAAGCCGGCAATGTTGCCGAACACGATGGTGAACACCACGGTGGTCATCAGCGGTTGCAGCACAAACCAGGCCCTGCCCAGCACACTCTGCTTGTACACCGCCAGCATGTCGCGCTGCCACATGATGCCGATCAAATCCCGATACTCCAGGATTTCCCGCCAGGGGATCCGCCACCAGGGGCTGTTGGCTCGGATGATGGTTTTTTGCATGACGGGTTCCTATCCCAAACGGGCCAAGAGGCGGACCAGCGGATTCCCCAGCAGGCGGCGCGCCTGCCGGTTCAAGTCCTGCAAACGATTCACGCGCGCCGTCAGGAAGCGCGCCGCGGGCTCCCGCTTGACGGTCGCCAACGCGGCCGCGGCCTGATTCAGACCCGTGGCCAGCCCGGCCATGCGCGCGCTGGTGAATTTCAACATGCCATCCCGCAGGGCCGTGCCGATGTCGTCGGCGCTGCGATAATAGCGTTTGCGGTCCCCGGGCTTGCGCACCCGGTGCGCCAGCCCCAGGCGTTCCAGTTGCGCCGCGGCCAGACTCACCGCCGCCTTGCTCCATCCCAGCTCGGCTTCCAGTTCATCCAGCGAGGCCGGCCCATCGGTCAGATAGAGGCTGCCGAGGATTTCGCCCGCCGCGCGGTTGAAACCGAACTCCTGGGCCAACCGCCCGGCGGTGGCCACCAGCCGCTGTTTCACCCGGCGGGCCGCAGTGATATCTGGAGAAGAAGCGCTCACGACAAACTTTTATATTTTCATAAAAGTTATGAGATTCCGGGGCCGGTGTCAAGCGCGCCGCGCGGCGTTAGTCCGACGGTTCCGCCGGCGGGGTTGCCGGCGCGGTCAGCAGCCGGTCAGGGACGGCGTATCCCGCCGCGCGCAGATGGTCCAGCAGGATGCGCCGCGCGGCTGCGGGCGACGGCATGAGGTCGGCGGCCAAGGGGGCGGTATGCCCCGGAATGGGTTCGGTGGTCAGCGTTCCGCTGATCAGGTTCAGCTCGTCGTGGCGCGCCCCGATTCGCATGGCCATCACGCCCAAACTATAAAAGGGCGGATGCAGCCGGGTGTGATCCAGCGACCAGCTTTTCGTGTCCACCAGTTGCGAGTTGACGGCGGTCAAATAAATCGGCCGTGTGGCGGGCGGTTCGCCCGCCAGCAGCGATACCCCCTCCATCCACGGGGGAATTGGGCGGCCCAGAAAATCCAAAATGGTCGGCGCGATATCCACATTTTGCGTATTGGCGAGCCGCCGTCCCGCGGGCTCGCCGCCGGGGAACCAGAACACCAGCGGGATGCGCCACTTGCTCCACGCATAGCCGTGATCCGTCGAGAACACCAGCAGCGTGTTGTCGAGCAGGCCGGCCGCCTCCAGCGCCTGCGCCACGCGCGCAAACGAGGCATCCACCGCGCGGATGGCATCGTCATAGAAATCGGTTTCAAATCCCACGGTTTGCGAGCGGCCGCGGGAATACTCCGGCGCGGCCAGGTTGAAGTGGGGGCCGTGCGTTTGGAGCAGATGCAGATGCACAAAAAACGGTTGGGCCGGCGGCTGTTGAATCAGTTGCAACAGGCGCTGCAGGCGCGGCTCGTCATCCACGGTATCGCCCGCGCCGGCGCCCGCCACCTGCGCATAGGCGGACTCCATGTCGCGCGCGCCCACCAGATGCCGCAGGCGCGCGGTCAAGCGTTCGCTGGTGGCCGCCAGAAAATATCCGGTGGAGAGCCCCCGCTGGCGGAAGCAGCCCCACCCACCGCGCCGCTCGCGCCGCCCATTGGCCTCGTGAAAGGCGTGTTGCATATTGAGGTCATAGGCATCGGCAAAATGCCGCACGCTGATGTCCAACGTAAAATAGCCGAGCTGCTGCAAGATGCCGGGCAGATGCTCAAACGCATGTTTGCCGGTCAGGATTTCCGGCGGATAATACAACCGCAGCGTGGTGGTTTGTTTGCTGGTCAGCAGGGAGGCGATGGAGCCGCTGGAATTGAGTGAATTGGCAAACGCATTTTCGCAGAGCAGGCGTTGTTCGGGCCGGAACTGCCGAATGAACGGCGTGGTATCGCGGTCATAGCCATACAGCGACAGGTGCTCCGCGCTGAGGCCATCCGCCGCGAACAAAATAATGTTGGGCAGCGGGCGCGCGGGCGCGGCATCCGCCGGACCGCCGGCGGGCGCGCCCCGTTGCGGTTCGGTGGCCCATAAGGCCGCCCCGCCCACCAGCAGCACGGCGGTGCCCCCCACCAAGCGGCGGCGTTCACGGGGCGACCACGCCGCCACGCCGCGCATCATGTTCCATGCCACCCGCCAGCCGGCCGCCCACAAGCCGCCGAACAGCAACGCCGCCGCCACCCGCCCCCAGCCGGTGGTTGTCGCCACACTCACCTGCCACAACGTATGCGCCACGTTGTCCAGCAGCAGCAGTGCGGTGGCGGCGAATCCCAAGCCGGGCCCCAGCGCGGCCACGCGGGCGACGATGTCGCGGGCGCGCGGCAGCCACCGCGTCAGCAGGGCCAGGGCCGCGGCCAGCGCCACGGTCAGCGCCGCCAGCGGCAGCGGCGACAGCAGCAAAATGCGCAGCCGCTCCCCCACCCCCAGGGTACTCATGAACGACGGCTTGGTCGCAAAGAACACCCACTCCATCAGCAGGTACAGGCCCCCGGCCGCGAGCGTGGCCACGCTGAAGGCGGCGGCAATGGCAGGCGGGGTGAAAGGAGATGGTTGCGAGGTGGCCGATTTCATCTGTTGCCCTTCCGTCGCGGCGGCCCGCTACTGCATCAATTCTTCGCGCCAGTAAATGGGCGTGACTTGGTTATCGCCGACTTCACAAATGGCCCAGACCCCGCTCTGCACCCCGTGGGCCTCGCCGATGGACACCACCCGCACGAACTGGCGGTCCGACACCGACAACTGGTCGGCCAGCGCCGGGTCCATGCCCGACTTGCTGATGGCCTCCTGCACGCTATCGAAGCCGTCATCCTTCGTGTTGGGCTGGCCATCATCGCCGAGGCGATACTTCAGCAAGTCGGCCACCACCCAATCATCCATCATTTTGCCGTTGCCCGCCGTCAGCGTCAGCAACACCTCGCGCGAGGCGGTATTGACGTTGACCTTGCCATCGCCGAACGTGGTCAGCAGATGGGCGATCCCGCGCAGGGGGGGGCTCTTGGGATCGGGCGGCGGCCCGCCGTACACAATCTCCGGGGTGAAGCCCTTGATCAGCAGCAATTCATCCACGGTATCCAGCGGCGCATTTTTCGGCGCGTACCCCTTTTCCTTGTAATATGGGTCATCCTCCTCCGCGCCATTGAGCCGGTGTTCGTCGCCGGGGTCGGTCCAGTCCATGAAGCAGTCAATCAAATCGGGCCATTTTTCTTCGGGCACGCCGGCTTGGTCGAGCAGCTCCTCCCAGTCGTCATCGCCGAGCTTGTTGACATTACGCCGGCCGGCTTCCGGCTGAATATCCACCACCGCGAACGCCTCGCCCGCGGCCACCTCCACCCCCGACACGCCGATGCCGCGCGACAAGTTTTTGGCCAGAATGCGGAACGCCTCTTTTTCGTCGTCGGTTTCTTCAAACGCGCTCGGCGAAAAACTTTGGGCCAGCAAAAACTTGGCATATTCCACGCCGCCGCGCGCCGCCGCCTGCGCCTTGAGCCGCTTGCGGGCAAACGAGGTAATGCCCGCCTCGACGTGCATTTCATAGGCCATGGTGCCCACCAGCAGGCTCAGCAGCAGCACCGTCCACAGGGCCACCACCAAGGCCGCGCCCTGCTGCGGGGCCGCAGTTTTCCACGGTGTGGAACGTTTGGCCCAAAGTTTTTCCATTGTGTGGAAAATCTGAAAAAAGTTTTTCCATTGTGTGGAACGTTTGGGCCCGATTTTTCCACAGTGTGGAAAAGTTTTGCCGTTTTTTTCCACAGTGTGGAAAAGTTTTGCCGTTTTTTTCCATAGTGTGGAAAAGGTCATGGGCGGGAGCCTCGTTGGAGCTGCCAATCCACGGTGGGGCGGTCGCGGGGTTGCCGCCAGCCCGGCGCGTTGGTGGTGCGGCCAAATTGCGCGCGGTTGGTGACGGCCGCGCCGGAGCGATCGGGGCGACGCGCGGCCGCGGCCGACTGTCCGCCGGGCAGGTCGCCGCGCGCGCCCTCATTTTTGGTGGGGGCCTCGCGGGTGGTACGGGAGCGGCGTTCGCGTCCGGGGAGATCGGGGGCCACTTCCAGCTCCACCACGCGCTGGAGTTCGAGCTCTTCCTTGAACTCCGCGCGCCGCTTCATGGTGAGTGTCACGCGCACGAGTTTGGGGAGCGAGTTGGTTTCCTCCCACTTGCGGCTCCAGGTGTCCATTTCGAAGTCGTACCATTCGCAATCGAAGGCGGCGACCTGGGCGCTGGCGAGCATGGGGGTGGCATCGCGTTGATCCATGTCGTCCATCAGATGGGGCCAGGCGCGGACGACGAGGCCGCGCTCGCCGGCGGCGCTATCCATGCCGATGGCCACGCGGTGCAGGCCGTTGCGCAGCGGGGAATCCAGCGGCAAAAATGCGGAGCCGCTGGTGACCCAACTGGCCGCGCCGGGTTCCAGCCAAAAGCCGAACGCGGACGGCTTGGAGGGGAACCACGCCGCGCCGCGCAGCGCGGTGACGAGCTGTTCCATGACGAACTCGCCGTAGTGCAGTTGTTCGAGCATTTCGCCGCCGCGGGCCCACGCCTTGGCCACGCCCCAAAACGCGCCGGCCGCCAGCGCCATGGCCATGCTGAAGACGGCCAGCGCCATCAGCAGCTCCAGCAGGGTAAAGCCTGTTCGCCGCCGCCGCATCAGAGCCCCTTGGGTTTCAGCGAGAACTCGCCATCGCCATTCTTGGGGACGTAGAGCAGTTGTTCGACTTCTTCGGCGGAGCGTTGTCCGCCCTGCGCCCAGGTGACGCGCGTGGTCATGCGGAAGAGGCCTTCCTGTTCTTCGTCAGCCGCGCCGAGGTCTTCGAGTTTGCGCGACCAGCTCCAGCCGGCGGGGCCGCCGCTGAAGCTGCCGTTTTCCGTGCCGGCCTCGATGCGGTCCTTGAGCCGCAGCGGGCTTTCGACCTCCACGCGGCCGATCATGCGGCGGGCCAACTCGTAGTTGCGCGCCTGCCGCACCACGGCCAGCGCGCGCGAAGCGGCGCCCACCAGCACCCCCAGCGCCATGCCGAGAATCACCACCGCCAGCATGACCTCGATCAGCGTCATCCCCGCCCGGTTGCGGCGCGTGCGGCTCATGGCGTCACCTTGGCCTTGCCGGTCACCCCGTCCACGCGGATGGTGGCGACGCGATTTTCTTCATCGCCCAATTCCAGCGCATAGCCATCGCACATGCCGTTGGGGAAATAGGTCACGCAGTATAAATCATCCACCATCTGGCCGCCGCGGAACGATGCGATTTTCACGCCGCCCTGCAGCGCGCGGATCGCCTGCGTCTGGGGCGTCAGGTCCGCTTCGGGCGCGGCGGCGGCTTCATCATTGCCGGTGGCCACCTGCCCCCAGCCGGCCGCGTTGCCGCCGGCCAGGCCGCCAAAAAAACTGTCCTGCCTGGCGGCGACGCCGCTCTGCTCCACCAGCTCCAGCGTGTTTTTGCGCTGGTCAAACAGGATGGCCATGTAGCGCTGGCCGAGCACGGCCTTGGATTGCGCGCTGCGGTGCATGGCCAGCGTCTGGCGCACCGCCGCGCGCAACTTGGCGCCCCGGAACGACCGCGCAAACGTCGGCACCGCCACCGCGGCGCTCACGCCGATGATCACCACCACCAGCAGGATTTCCAGCAGGGTGAAACCGGCCCGCCTCGTGGCCATTGCCCGTTCCTCCATCCGCGCGCGCCGGGCCGCCTACTTGATGTCGTCGCCGGTGCCGAACGCGCCGTCGGGCCCCGCCGAGACCACGGTATAATTATTGGCCGACTTGCTGTACTGGTATTCGTTGCCCCAGGGGTCCTTGAGTCCTTCCGCCTTCTTCAGATAGGGGCCGTTCCAGTTGTTCTCGTTGCCCTTGGTCATCAGGTTTTGCAGGCTGTCGGGCAGTTTGCCGTTATCCACCTCATAGAGGTCAATCGCCTGTTCAATGACGGCCACCCCCTGCTTGGCCACGTTGCGTTGGGCCTGGCCCATTTTGCCGGTCAGCTTGACCCCGGCCACCGCCGCCAACATGCCAATGATCACCACCACCAGCAGAATTTCGATCAGCGTGAAGCCCGCATCCCTGCGCGCGTATTCCTTGTTTGATGTCTTCATGCCATGCCTTTCCATCACGAATTTGATGCCTGTTGCGCACCATACCATATTTTCGGGGCTCGCCACGAAGATTTATGCCCCGGCCCGCCCGGCCGGGGGGGGGCCACGCGGGACATGACGAAAAATAAAAACATGCTACAGTGTGCGCATGATGGTTCAGTGTGGCGACGAAGCAAAGGAGGCCGGATCAACATCATGAAGATGCGCAGGCTGGGGTTGGCAGTCATGTTGGTGCTGGGGTGGCTCAGCAGTGGCCGGGCGGAATACGATCTGGCCATTCGCGGTTCGGAAACCTTCGGCGAAGACCTGGGGCCCAAACTGGTGGCGCTGTTTCGGGAACAATACCCGGATGTCCAGGTGGAGCTGACCAGCCTGGGTTCGGCCTCCGGCATTGCCGACCTGCTGGATGGCACGTGCGACCTGGCGGCTTCGTCGCGCTTGTTCAACGATGACGAACAACGGCTGGCGCGCTCGCGGGGGCTGGCGCTCAAGTATTCCGTGGCGGGTTATTGCGGCGTGGGCGTGGTGGTCCATCAGGCCAACCCGCTGCAGACCATCAGCGACCGCGACATCCGCGAAATCTTCACGGGGCGCCTGACCAACTGGCAACAGGTGGGCGGCCCCGATGTGCCGATTGTGGTGTGCATCCGCGATGCCAGCGCGGGCACCCATCTGGGCTTCCGGATGATGGCGCTGAACAACAACGCCTATGCGCCCCAGGCGCAGGTGTTCGCGAGCTATCACACGCTGGCCGATGCCGTCGCCGCGCAGCCGGGGGCGATCGGCTTCGTGGGCATGGATTTGCTGGCCCACCCCGGGCTGCACCCCGTGGCCATCAACGGCATTCCGTTGACCGATGTGACCGTCCATGAGGGCGTGTATCCGTATGTGGAATCGCTGCTGCTCTACACCCGCGTGAAAGCGGCCGACCCGTCCGCCGAGCGCTTTGTGCAGGTGGTGCGTTCGGCGGCGGGACAGGAAGTGGTGCGGGCCAGCGGCTTCGTGCCGGCGGACCTCGGGCCGTTGCGGGCGAACCAGATTTTCTTCCTGCTGTTCCAGGTGCTGGGCGGCCTCGCCCTGTTCATTTATGGAATGCACATCATGACGCGCAGCCTGCGGACCGCAGCCGGCAGCTCGTTGCGCTCCATTCTGGCCAGCGCCACGCGCAGCCGCGGGCACGGCGTGATCTTCGGCACCGTGGTGGGGTTTCTGGCGCATTCCGGCGCGGCCATCACCATGCTGGCCGGATTCATCAATGCCGGCGTGATGACGTTGGGGCAGTCCATTGCGCCCGTGTTCGGCTCCAACATCGGCACCACGCTTTCCATGCAACTGGTTTCGTTCCGCATCACGGATTACTGCTGGGCGGCCATCGGCATCGGCTTTCTGCTCGATGCGCTGATTCCGTCCGAACGGCTGCGCAAGCTGGGCGACGCGCTGATCGGATTCGGGCTGCTGTTCCTCGGCATGGAAACCATTTCGGCCGGCATCGCGCCGCACAAGGATCTGCTGGCGCCCTATCTGGTGCATATCCGCGGCGATGTCTGGACCTGGCGCATTCTGGGCGTGCTGATCTCCGCGCTGCTGACCGCGCTGATGACCTCGTCCGGGGCGATGATCGGACTGTGCTTCGCGCTGGTGAAGGCGGGGGTGTTCACCCGCTTTGACCAGGTGGCGGTGGTGGTGCTGGGCGCGCACATCGGCACGTGCATTGTGCCGATCATGGCCGCGCTGCCCATGCGCATCGGCGCGTGGCGCGCGGCCATTGCCCATCTGGTGTTCAACATCGCCAACGTGCTGCTGGCGTTGGCCGCGTGGCCCTTCATGGTGTGGGTGTGCGAAATCTCCGCGCCCGACAACCTGCTGCGCCAGGCCGCCAACCTGCATACGTTCGCCATGGTGTTTGCGACCCTGCTGCTGCTGCCGGGCATCGGGCTCTTTACGCGGCTGGTGCGCGGCATCACCCCCTCCAAGGAGCCGGAGCCCTCGCCGTCCTTCCTCGCCAACGAGCTGCTGGCCAAACCGGAACAGGCGCTGGCGGCCGTCATCCGCGAATTGCGCCGCATGGCGGAAGTGTGCGTGGACAGCATGATGCTCAACGGCCGCCTGACGCTGACCCCCAACCGCAAGATCTATCGGCGGCTGCTCTCCAACGAGGAAATCCTCAACGAAGTCCGCCAGTCCATGAACGATTATCTGGGGCGGCTCACGCATCGCTATCTCTCCCGGCGGCAGGCGCTGTTTGTGCAACATCTCGACCGCTGCATGAAGGACATTGAGCGCATCGGCGACCACCTGACCCACATCGGCGCGACGTCGCTGGAGCGGTTCAGGATTCCGGAGGCCATCGTGCCGGAGGACCTGTTCCGCACCTGGTTCAATTTGTTGCGCAGCGCCAAGCGCGTCATCACGCTGATGGCCCAATCGTTCGATCCCGACGCCAACACCTTCCAAACCACCGCGCTGGAAATCCTGCGCGCGCGGGATGCCTACATGATTCAATCCATGGATGCCAAGGCGGAGTTCACCGGCGCGGCCCGCGACAAACGCCTCACGCCCATCGGCGGCTATTACCTCTCGCGCTATATTGAAGACCTCGACCGGCTGGTGCGCCGCGCCAAGTCCATTGCGTTTGCCGAGCGGCAACCCGATTTCCGGGTCAAGCAAACCAAGCTGGAACGCACGGCCAAGGAAGCGCTGGCCTACACCATTCCGCCGCTGGTGTCGTCCAAGGATTATCTGGAATCACTCGCCAACGATGCGTGGGATGAATCGGAATTGCTGGACGAAACCCCGCACTACATTCCGACGGAGTCGCCCCACCGTGCGCCGCCGGACGAGCAGCCCCACCCCGCCGCGCCGCCATCCTGAGCCGGGCTACAGCACCGGGCTCAGCAGCCGCTTGAGCTCCGCGGCCAAGTCCTGGCTTTCGTAGCGGGCGAGGCGTTCGCGTTGCGTCGCCAAGAGCGCGGCGCGCAGCCGGTCATCCTCGGCCACGCGGCCCACGGTTTCGGCAATGAGGTCGAACGCCTTGGTGCGCAGCAGCACCCCCGCCCCCGCCAAGGTTTCCGGCACGGCGCCTGCGGCATAGGCCACCACGGGCACGTCGTGCGTCATGGCCTCCAGCAGCGGGATGCAAAATCCTTCGTGGTCGCTCAGGCAGAGGAACACGCGCGCCACCTGATAAAACGCATTCAGCTCCGCCTGCCGCACCGCGCCGGCCATGACCACATTTTTCAACTGGAGCTCGCGGGCGCGCGCCAGCAGCAGGGCGTGATATTGCTCCATGCCCGCGTGCGAGCCCACATGAATCAGGCGGGAAAGCGGCTGGACGTAGCGCTGAAAATAATAAAACGCATTCAGCAAATCTTCGAGGCGCTTGTTCGGCGCGCAGCGTCCCACGAAGAGAATGTTCACCAGGCCATCGCGGTATTGCCGCAGGATGCGGCGGTCGGGCTTGGTCCGCAACAGCGAGAAATCCAGCACCAGCGGCAGCACCTGCGGCTGGGCGTGGCCCATGGCCGCGATTTCGGCGGCATTGAATTGACTGTCGGCCATGACCACGGCGGCGGTGCCCGCCAGCGCCGCCGCCTGCTGCCGCCCGCGCGCCAGCAGATGGGCCGTGGCTTCCTGCACGCCGCGAAAATATTCCGCCGGGGTGATGTTGTGGTAGAGAATGACCTTGCGGCCGGGCAGCGTGGGAAAGATGTCGTTCACGTCCGAGCCGATGGACAAATGCAGCAGCACAATGTCCGTGGGCCGAAAGTCGTCGCGGTGGGAGGCCAGGTCGCGCGCCTCGCCGCGCAGCTCGGGCAGGATGCGGCGGGTCTCGCAGTAAATGGCGGAGGCATACCCCCACTCCCGGAAGATGTCGCGCATGGCGCGCGCTTCATTGCTAATGGCATCGCCATTGGCAAAGCCCGCGACAATCTGATGAATGGCCCGCATCTCTCGTTCTTACCGTGGCGGGGCATCATACAAAAACCGCGCGCCGGGTTGCAAACGCGGTTTTCAGTTGTAGGGTTGGGGGAAATACCCAACACAAGGAGATCAAGATGGCAACGGTAACATTTCATGGCAATGCGATCGAAGTGGCAGGAACCCTCCCCGCGCCGGGCGCGGCGGCCCCGGACTTTACGCTGACCCGCACCGACTTGAGCGAGGTGGCGCTCAAGGATTTCGCCGGGAAAAAGAAAATCCTCAATATCGTGCCCAGCCTGGACACGGGCGTTTGCGCCACCTCGGCCCGGAAGTTCAACGAGGCCATCGCCAAGTTGAGCGATGTGGCGCTGTTGAACATTTCCGCAGACCTGCCTTTTGCGGCGGGTCGCTTTTGCGACAGCAACGGGCTGAAGAACATTGTGGCGCTGTCCACCTTCCGCAGCCCGGACTTTGCCACGGCCTATGGCGTGAAGATTGCCAGCGGGCCGCTGGCCGGACTGACCGCGCGCGCCGTGGTGGTGTTGAATGCCGCCAACCAGGTGGTGCACAGCCAGTTGGTGCCGGAAATCGGCCAGGAGCCGGATTACGCGGCGGCGTTGGCGGCGGTGTAGCCGCCGTCAGCCTTGCAGTTGACGGCGGAGCGCTTCCGCGGCCAATTGCGGATTCGCTTTGCCACGGGACAGCTTCATCACCTGCCCCACCAGGAACATCAGCGCCGGCTCCTTGCCGGCGCGATATTCCGCGGCCACCTTCTCGTTGGCCGCGATGGCTTGCGCCGCAAATCCTTCAATGGCGCTGGTGTCGCTGACCTGCGCCAGCCCCTTGGCCTGCACGATGGCCGCCGGGTCGCCGCCGTTCTCGAACAGGATTTGAAAGACTTCCTTGGCGGCGGGCATGTGGATGGTCTTGGCCTCCACCAGCCCGATCAACGCCACGAGTGCGGCGGGGGTGATCCTGGCCGCGGCGATGTCCTGCCCCTGCTCACCCAAGGCGCGCAACAGTTCGCCCATCACCCAGTTGGAAACCGCCTTGGGGTTGGCCGCCTGCCGGGCCGCGGCCTCGAAGTAATCGGCGATGGCCTTGTCGGCCGTGAGCACGCCGGCATCGTAGTCCGGCAGGCCGTACTCCTGCACAAAGCGGGCCCGGCGCGCGGTCGGCATTTCCGGTAATTCCGCGCGCCACTCCGCGATGGCGGCCTCATCCAACACCACGGGCGGCAGGTCGGCTTCCGGGAAATAGCGGTAATCCGGCGCGGATTCCTTGGTGCGCATGGGCAGCGTCACGCCCGCCACATCATCCCACCGGCGCGTTTCCTGCACAACGGAACCGCCGCCGCGCAGCACCTCGACTTGCCGGTGCAGTTCATAGGCCAGGGCGCGCTGAATGCCCTTGAACGTGTTCATGTTTTTGAGTTCGGTTTTCACGCCCAGCTTCGTGGTCCCGGCCGGCCGCACGGAGGAGTTGACGTCGCAACGCATGTGGCCCAGCTCCAGATTGCAGTCGCTGATGTCGGCATAGATCAACATTTGCCGCAGGGTGGAGAGAAAGGCCATGACCTCATCGGCATTGGCCATGTCCGGCTCGGTCACCAGCTCCATGAGCGCCATGCTGCAGCGGTTGAAGTCCACCGTGGTCGAGTTCTCCAAATGCGTGCTCTTGGCGACATCCTCTTCCTGGTGGATATGATGCACGCGGATGGTCTTGGGCCGGCCAGCCGCCATGATGGGGACCCCGCCGCCGATGCACAGCGGAAAATCATTCTGGGTGATCTGGTAGTTTTTGGCCATGTCCGCATAAAAATAGTTTTTGCGGTCGAAGGTGCTATAGAGCGAAATCCGCGAGCCGATCATCAGGCCCACCTTGACGGTTTTGCGAATGGCTTCCCGGTTCATCAGGGGCAGCGTGCCGGGCAGGCCAATGCAGCCGGCGCACACCGCGGTGTTGGGTTCGCCTTCCTCATGCGCCGGGCAGGCGCAAAACATTTTGGTGCGCGTTTTCAACTGCACGTGGACTTCGAGTCCAATGGAGGCAATGTAGTCGCTCATGGTTTCTCTTTCGCGGTGCCGGGGGGGGGACGCTCCGGCTACTCCAAGCCAGTCGGCCAACGCCGGTGCCAGTCGGTGGCGTGTTGAT
>CAZNGD010000013.1:0-15857 GCA_964572295.1 uncultured Verrucomicrobiota bacterium | reverse complement strand
TCAGCGCCGCCAGCGCGGAATGGACGCGCTTTGATTCGCACACCATCGAGTTTCGTCTGCCCGTGCCCGCCGATGGCGAGACGGTGCTGACCTACACGGTGAATTATAGCTGGTGAGGCCGGCGGCGCGGTTGTTTTGGCCTCTTCCCATGCGGGAAGGAATCGGGTATAGGTTTTCCACAGTGTGGAAATATTTTTTCCACAGCGTGGAAAACTTTTTTCCTCGCCATGGAAAAAGTGGAGTTGGTATGAAGTTGACAACCAGATGTTGGGCGGCCTTGCTGGCCTTGGCGTTGACGGTCGCGCCGGTGAGCGGGGTGCCGGTCATTGTGCATGATCCGATTAAAGTGGCGGTGAAGGGGCAGCCGCTCGGCGTGCGGGCCACGGTCCGCGATGCGGCGGCGCGCGTGGAGGGGGTTGCGCTGTTTTATGCGGCGTCGCGCGGGATGACGCCGTTCCGCGTGCCGTTGGCCAGTTCGGGCGCGGGCACGTGGTATGGCTCCATTCCCGGCCACATGATCGGCCCCGGCACGCAGTTGTTCTATTATATTCAGGCCGAAAACGCGGATGGCGAGTCGCGCGAAACCGAGTGGCAGGCGGTGAAGGTGGTCGAGTCCGGCGTGGCGCCGGAGGCGATTCCGGCGGCCAGCACGGTGGCGCAACAGGCCCAGCAGCAGATGACGGGCCCGGCGACGGCTCCACCGCCGGCGGCGCCGCCGAAATCCGGCAAAGCCAAATATCTGCTGCCGGCGGCCATCATCGTGGGCGGGGCGGCGGCGGTGGGTGGCGCGCTGGCGATTGCCAGCTATAACAGCGGGAGCGGCGGCGGCGAAGAACCCAACCCGGAGGTGGCGGGCAACTATGGCGGCAGCTACGACCTGTGCTTCACCCCGGCGGCCAGCACGAACGGTCTGACACCCGTGACGGCGTGCGAGGCCGGGCTGGCGAACATTTATGTGACCAACGGCACGGCGCAGATTGTCGGACTGTGGGGCGCGGAGGTGTTGAGCGGGCCGGTGAACGGCAACATCTTCACCATCGTCAAGGAAACCAGCGCCACGACCACATTCCCGAGCGCGCATCTGATCGTGGCCGGCGAGTTTTCGGGTCGCACCGCCACGGTGCGCATGGACGGCTATTCCACCGACGCGCTGCAGCCCGGCAATTTTAGCGGGCGGTTGCAAACCACCAAGAGGTAGGCCGTGTCGTCCGCGTTTCACGATTTGGCGACCACGCGGCGCAGTGTGCGCGCGTATAAGGCGGACCCCGTCCCGGACGAGCTGCTGCAACCGGTGCTGGCGGCGGGACGCTTGGCGCCCTCGGCCGCCAATCAGCAGCCCTGGCGCTTCATTGTGGTGCGCAATGAAACCACCCGGCGCGCGCTGGGGGCGGCGTACGCGCGCGAGTGGTTCTGGAAGGCGCCGGTGATTATCGTGGTCTGCGTGGTGACCGGCGAGGCCTGGACCCGCGCCTACGATGGCCAAAACTATGCGCTGGTGGATGGCGCGCTGGCGATGGATCACCTGATGCTTGCCGCTGCGGAAGCGGGGCTGGGCACGTGCTGGGTGGGCTCGTTCGATCCGGCTGCGGTGCGCACTACGCTGGGCCTGCCCGATGGCGTGGCGGTGGTGGGCATGACCCCGCTGGGCTTCCCCGATGTGGAACCCCAGGCGCGCCCGCGCTCGCGCCGCCCCCTTGGCGAAACCGTCATGAAGGAGCGCTGGGGATAAGGTCCCCGACGGACACTTGTGGCCGGCTTTGAACTGGTAGCCCAATTTCAGCCCACCGGCGACCAGCCGGAGGCCATCGCCGCGCTGCTGGCCGGCTTGCGGGAGGGGGCGCGCTACCGCACGTTGGAGGGCGTGACCGGCTCCGGCAAGACGTTCACCATGGCCAACGTCATTGCCCAATTGAACCGGCCCACGCTGGTGATTTCGCACAACAAGACGCTGGCCGCGCAACTGTACTCCGAGCTGAAGGAATTTTTCCCGCGCAATGCGGTGGAATATTTTGTGAGCTATTACGATTACTATCAGCCGGAGGCCTACATTCCGCAAACGGATACCTACATCGAGAAGGATGCCAGCATCAACGAGGAGATCGAACGGCTGCGGCTGGCGGCGACCGATGCGCTGATCAACCGCCCGGACGTGATTATTGTGGCGTCGGTGTCGTGCATCTACGGTTTGGGGTCGCCGGAGGATTACCGCGGGATGCTGGTGACCCTGCGCGTGGGCGAAGACTTTGCGCGCGAGGACATCATGCGCAAGCTGGTGGATGTGCAATACAACCGCAACGATGTCGCCGCCCTGCCGGGCACCTTTCGCGCGCGCGGCGACACGCTCGACATTTTCCCGAGCTACAGCCGGGATGGCGTGCGCGTGGAGTTTTTTGGCGACCGCATCGAAAGCCTGCGCCGCATTGACCCGCTGACCGGCCACACGCTGCAATCGTTCGAGTACACCACGATTTCACCGGCCAAGCACTTCGTGATGCCCGCGGAAAAAATTGCGCCGGCGGTCGCCCGCGTGCGGGAGGAAATGGAAGCGCGGGTGGCGGAGCTGGAATCCCAGAACAAACTCCTTGAAGCCCAACGCCTGCGGATGCGCACCACCTTCGACATGGAAATGCTCAGCGAAGTCGGCTATTGCAGCGGAATTGAAAATTATTCCGGCCCGCTTTCCGGCCGGCCGCGCGGCTCGCGGCCCTACACGCTGATGGACTTTTTTCCGCGCGAGTATTTGACCGTGATTGACGAGTCGCACGTCACGCTGCCGCAGATTCGCGGGATGTACAACGGCGATCAGGCCCGCAAGGGCACGCTGGTGGAGCACGGGTTCCGGCTGCCCTCGGCGCTGGACAACCGCCCCATGAGCTACGACGAATTTCTGGGCATGACCCATCAGGTGTTGTTCACCTCGGCCACGCCGGGGCCCATTGAACTGGAACTGGCGGGCGAGCCCGTCCGGCAGATGATCCGCCCAACCGGCATTCTCGATCCGCTGGTGGAGGTGCGCCCGCTGCGGAATCAGGTGGACGACCTGATTGAGGAAGTGCGCCAATGCGCCGAACGCCAGGAGCGGGTGCTGGTGACCACGTTGACCAAGCGCACCGCCGAAGACCTTACGGCCTATCTGCAAAACATCGGCATCCGCTCGAAGTACCTGCATTCGGATATTACCGCCCTCGACCGCGTGGCGATTCTGCGCGGTTTGCGCAAGGCGGATTTCGACTGCCTGATTGGAATCAATCTGCTGCGCGAGGGCCTCGACCTGCCCGAGGTCGCGCTGGTGGCCGTGCTCGACGCGGACAAGGAGGGGTTTCTGCGCAGCCAGACATCGCTGATTCAGACCGCCGGGCGCGCGGCGCGCCACTTGCAGGGGCGCGTCATTCTTTACGCGGATCAGGTGACCGACTCCATGCGGCGGATGATGGCCCTCACCCGCGAACGCCGCCAGATTCAGGAAGACTACAACCGCGCCAACCACATCACGCCCACGCGCATCGAAAAGGCCATCCGGGAAACGCTCGTGCAGGAGGAGAAGGCGCGCGAGACCGAAGCGTTGGTGGTCAAGGAGTCCGGCGGCGACTACGACGTGGTGCGGGTCATCGCCGAAATGGAGCGCGAAATGGCCGAAGCCGCCGAGGCGCTGGAATACGAACGCGCCGCGCTGCTGCGCGATCAAATCTACGAATTGAAGGCGGAAACGAATCCCTTCAAGGGCACGGTTCAGGAGACAAAGCGGCGGCCGCTGGTGTATCATCCGGCGCGCAAGTCCCGCAGCCGCATCAAAGGCGCGGGCCGAGGAGGAGACAAGCCATGAACGAAGACATGCTGCCGTTGGAAGAGGTCCCTTGGATTCGCGGGCTGATTGAACGCGAGCTGGCGCTGGACATTGGGCAGGGCGATGCCACTACGCTGGCGCTGGTGGACGAGCAGGCGGCAGCCGCCGCGCGGATTGAAACCCGGCAGGAAATCATCATGGCCGGCGGCGCGGTGGCGGCGACGGTTTTTCAGATGGCCGACGCGCGCCTGCAAACGGACGTCCTCGTGCCGGATGGCGCTCCGGCGCGGATGGGGGATGTGCTCATACGGGTGCGGGGTCCGGCCCGGTCGCTGTTGGCGGCCGAACGCACGGCGCTCAATCTGTTGCAGCGGATGGTCGGCATTGCCACCGCCACCGAATGTCTGGTGCGGATTGTGGCCGATTATGGCACGTTGATTCTGGATACGCGCAAGACCATGCCCGGCCTGCGGCGCTTGGACAAGTATGCGGTCAAATGCGGCGGCGGCACCAATCACCGCGTGGGATTGCACGATGCCATTCTCATCAAGGACAACCATCTGGCATTTTGGCAGCGGCAAAACAATGGCAATTTGGCGGATGCCGTGCGCCACGCCCGCGCGGCCTATCCGGGGCTGAAAATCGAAATTGAGGTGGAGACCCTGTCGCAGTTGCAGCAAGTCCTGCCGGGCCGGCCCGATTGGGTGCTGTTGGACAACATGGCGCCGGCGACCGTGGCCGAAGCGGTGGCGCTGTGCAGCGGCATCTGCCAGACCGAGGCATCCGGCGGCATTACGAAAGAGAATGTCCGCGAATATGCGCGCGCGGGGGTGACGGCCATTTCCATTGGCGCGCTGACCCATTCCACCCGCGCGGCGGACCTGGCCCTGGAATTCGAATGACGCGCTTCGGCCTGCCATACCGGTGGCTGGCGGAGGTGGAGTCCAGCAACGATGTCGCCCGCGAGTGGGCGCAGCAGGGCGCGCCCGCCGGGGCGTTGGTGGTGGCGCGGCATCAAACGCGCGGGCGGGGCCGCCGGGAGCGGCGCTGGGTTTGCCAGCCGGGGGCGGGGGTGTATGCGTCGTTCATCCTGCGGCCGGATTGGCCGGCCACGGAAGCGCCCAATCTGGCGATTCTGGGCGCGATGGCGGCGCACGACGCGCTGCACGCGGCGGGGGTGGGCGGGTTGCGCGTCAAGTGGCCCAACGATATTCTGGCGCAGGACCAAAAAATCTGCGGGGTGCTGGTGGAACCGCGGCTGGCCGGCGGTCGCATCGAGTTCGCGGTGGTGGGGCTCGGCATCAATGTGAACCAAACGCGCGCGGACTTTCCGGCGGAGTCGTTGGCGCAGGCGACCTCCTGCCGGTTGCAGGGCTGCCAGATTTCTGTGGACGAGATGCTTGAACTTTTGGTGGAATCATTGCGAAGGGTTGTTCAAACCCCCTTGGCGGCTGTGCGGGCCAGATGGTTGGCCGCCGGCGCGCGAAAGGATGAACCGGAACTATGAAAATCCTGGCAGTCAACATTGGCAACTCACGAACGGCCGCCGGTTGGTATTCCAACGGCAAGATACGCCGCGCGGCGCGCACGGAAAGCGTCAGCCCGGTCATTCTGGAAACGGTGGCCAATGGCGAAATCCCCGACGGCATTTGCCTGGGCTCCGTCGTGCCCAAACTGAACACGACCTGGCTGCGCCTGGTCAAACAGAGTTTTCCGCGCGTGCCGGTGCTGTGGATGGATTCCGATTTGGATTTGGGGATCAACGTGGATTTGAAACGCCAGGATCAGACCGGGCATGACCGGCTGGCCAATGCGGTGGCCGGCGCGGAACTCTGCGGCACGCCGTGCATCGTGTGCGACTTCGGCACCGCCACCACATTCAATTTGGTGTTGGCGCGGCGCGGGTTCGTGGGCGGAGTGATTGCGCCGGGCTTCGGCATGTGGTTCACCGCGATGGGCCAGCGGGCCGCGCAGTTGCCCAAATTGAAGCCGGGCGGCATCAAGTTGCCCACCGGGCGCAATACCGAGGAAGCCATGCGGCTGAGCGCGCGTTGGGGCTTCCGCGGAATGGTGACGGAAATCCTGTGGCAGTTGAGCAAGGCCTGCGGCAAACGTGAGCCGATCATTTGCGCCACGGGCGGCTATGCGCGCAAGGTGCTGGCCACGGCGGGGCTGAAGATTCCGGTGTATCCCGATTTGACGCTGCACGGCCTGGCGCGGATTTATGAATTGAACCGCGGTTGATGACGCGGCGGATCGCAGGGGGGGGCTGGTGGATGACTTGCGCCAGCGGGGCGCGGGGGTGTATGGTGCGGCGCAGATATGAAGCATTTGACCCAGCTAACCGTGCGCCCTTATGAGTGCGATTCCTATGGCCATGTGAATCACGCGGTCTACGTCAATTATTTGGAACACGCCCGGATGCAGTTCCTGCATTCCGTGGGATTCGATTACAAAGGGTTGATTGCGGCCGGCTATTTCACGGTGATCAGGCGGTTGGAGATGACGTACCGGTTGCCCGCGTATGCCGATGACGAGCTGACCATTGCCACCGAAGCTGGCGAACCGCGCCGGATTGGCGGCGTGTTCCAACAGGTGATCACTCGCGGCGACGCGGTCATTGCCGAAGCCGCCGTCCATTGGTGCGTGATCAATGCCAAGGGGCGGCCCTCCCGTTTGCCGGCGGGCTTTGATGTGCGGGGGCTGCTCCCATGAAAACCCGGTTGCGCGAACAATTCAAAAATCGGCGGGTGGCGGCGGCGGCCTCGGCCGCCATCCAAAAAGTCGTGCTGGCCCAGGATTGGTGGGCGGCCGGTTTTCAGGTGGGCCTGTACCGCGCGTTGCCCACCGAACCGGCGACCGATGAGCTGCTGGCGGATTTGTTGGCGCGCGGCGCGCAGGTGGCGGTGCCACGGCGCGGGTCCGCGGGCTACGCGTGGAGTTGGGTGGATGCCGCGACCCGCTGGACGGCTGGCGCGCACGGCATTTTGGAGCCGGCGAAACGGATTCCGGCCACCGCCGCCGAGCTGCGGATTATTTTGATTCCGGGCGTGGCCTTTGACCGCGCGGGCGGGCGCCTGGGACACGGCAGCGGGCAGTATGACCGGCTGCTGGCGGGAACCACCGCGCTGCGGGTGGGGCTCTGCGACGAGCAACGGCTTGTGGCGCAAGTGCCGGTGGCCGAGCACGACGTGCGGATGGATGTGATTGTGACGGAAAAGCAGCGGCTGTTCATGGCTGGCGCGGAAGAGAAACTGGCGCGGTTGATCGGATGAGATGAGCGTATTTTGGGAATGGTTTTGGCCGGTATTGACGGCGGCAGGCTTTACGCTGATTGGCGCGGGCCTCCACCTGCTGGTGGCGCGGTTGCGGACGGGCGGCGCGCAACGCGGCGCGGCGGAGATTCTGCAGGCCGCGCAGCGCGATGCCGAAGTGATCCGCAAGGAAGCGCAACTGGCCGGGCGCGATGAAATGCTGCGCAAACGCGAGCAGGCCGAAAGCGGGTTGCAACAGCGGCAACTGGTGCTGTCGGCGGCGGCGGATCGGCTGTCGCGCCAAGATGAGCGCCTGGAGCGCGAGGAACAACGGTTGGAAGAACGGGCGCAGGCGCTCGATGTTCGCGCGCAACAATTGGAAACCGCGCGCGCGACCCTCACCACGGAGCAGGAGAAATTGACCGCCGTCATGGCCGCGCTCCGGCAACGGCTGGAAGCGGCCGCCAACCTGTCCGCCGCGCAGGCGCGCGCGGAACTGCTGGCCAGTCTGCAAGCGGAGATTTCGTCGGAAAGCGCCGACTGGCTGCGTCAAGCGCAAGCGGATGCGCAGGCCACGGCCACGCAAGAGGCCCGGCGGCTGTTGCTGGATGTGCTGCCACGGGTGGCGGTGGACCATATTTCCGACATCACCACGGTGGCGGTGCGGCTGCCGGACGAAAGCATGAAGGGGCGCATCATCGGTCGCGAAGGACGCAACATCCGCGCGCTGGAATTGGCGACGGGGGTGTCGGTCATCATTGATGATTCGCCGGAAGTGGTGGTGCTGTCATCGTTTGATCCCATCCGCCGCGAAGTCGCCAAGGTGGCGCTGGAGCGGCTGGTGGCCGATGGCCGGATCAATCCGGCGCTCATCGAAGAGACGGTGGACCGCGTGGCGGCGGAGGTGGATGGCCTGATTTTGCAGGCGGGGCAGGATGCGCTGACGGAACTGCAACTGGCGCCAGCCGCCGCCGAGGTGGCGCAGGCGCTCGGGCGTTTGAAGTTCCGCACCAGCTACGCGCAAAACCTGCTGCAACACGCCCGGGAAACGGCCCATGTGGCCGGGCTGCTGGCGGCGGAGTTGGGTTTGAATGTGGCCATCGCCAAGCGGGCGGGGCTGTTTCACGATTTGGGCAAAGCGGCCACGCAGGAAGCGGGCGGTCCCCATGCGGAGATCGGCGCGGACCTGTTGCAACGCGCGGGCGAAAGCGCCGAGGTGGTTGCGGCGGTCCGGACGCATCATGTGGAAACCGCGCAAGCCAACGTGTATGCCGCGTTGGTGGCCGTGGCGGATGCCGTGACCGCCGCCCGTCCCGGCGCGCGCAGTGACACGACGGAACCTTTTCTGCTGCGGCTGAAAAACCTGGAGGAAATCGCCGCGGCGGAGCCGGGCGTGGTGCGCAGTCTGGCCATGCAGGCCGGGCGCGAGTTGCGCATTTTTGTGGAGCCGACGGCGGTGGATGATGCCGCCGCCATCCAGTTGGCGCGGCGGATTGCCCAGGAAATTGAGGCGCGCGTGGACCATCCGGGGCCGATCAAGGTGACGGTCATTCGCGAGCTGCGCTGTGTGGAGTATGTTCGGTGAAGAGGAGCAAGGAATGGGTGCAATGAACATCCTGGTGGTTGGCGATATTGTGGGCGGCCCGGGCCGCATGGCGATGGCCCGCGTGGCCACGCGCTACAAGGCCGAAAAGCGCGCTGATTTTGTGTTGGCCAACGCGGAAAACAGCGCGGCGGGGCGGGGGATCACCGCCGCGCTGGCGGAGGAACTGTTTGCGGGCGGCGCCGATGCGTTGAGCATGGGCGACCATGTGTGGGATCAGAAGGAAGCGGCGGCCTACTTCGACCGCGAACCGCGCATTGTGCGGGCGTTGAACCTGCCGCCGGGCTGCCCCGGCCGCGGGGCCATCACGGTGCCCTCGCCCGCGGGGCCGGTGACCATCGTGCAACTGATGGGGCGCACCTTCATGAACACGATGGCCGATTGTCCCTTCCGCACGGTGGATGCCTGGCTCAAGGAGCATGGCGCGGCGCACAAGATCATCATTGTGGATATGCACGCCGAGGCCACCAGTGAAAAGGTGGCCATGGGCAAGTTTCTGGATGGACGCGTGACGGCGGTGCTGGGCACGCATACCCACATTCAGACCGCCGATGAAGCGGTGACGGCCAAAGGCACGGCCTATATGACGGATTTGGGAATGACCGGCCCATGCGATTCCGTGATCGGCCGCACCACGGAGGCGATTCTGACGCGCTTTCTGACGGGGATGCCCACCAAGTTTGAAATCGCCAGCGGTGATGTGCGCCTGCACGGCGCGCGGCTGACGGTGGACCCGGAAACCGGCAAGGCGCTCAAAATCAAACGGGTGGAAGAAATTTTGTCCCGTCCCGGCTGAGATGCGGATTCTGGTTGTCAAACTGAGTTCGCTGGGCGATTTGGCCCACGCCTTGCCGGCGGTCCGCGCGCTGCAAACGAGGACGGGCGCCGTGGTGGATTGGGTGACGCAGCCGGAATATGCGAGTCTGGTGGCGGGGTGTCGCGATGTGGACCGCGTGATTTCATTTCCCCGCCGCAATGTGGCGCGTGGATTTTGGTCGTTTTGGCGGGAGCTGCGGCGCGAGCGCTACGACGCGATTGTGGACTTGCAAGGGTTGCTGAAGAGCGCGCTGGTGACACGGCTGGCGCGGGGGAAACGGCGCTACGGCCCGGCCTGGGCGCGGGAGGGCGCCGCGCGGTGGTACAACGAGCAGCCCGCGAAAACCGCCGGGCCGCGCGGTCATGCCACCGCCGAAATGTTGGCGGTGGTTCATCTGGTCGCGCCCGGCACGGAGGTGCCGGAGGCGGCATTGAACTTTGCGGAAACTCCCGGCGATGGCAGTCCCGGCCCCCATGTGGCCTTTGCGCCGTTTTCGCGGTGGGCCACCAAAAACTGGCCCGTCGAAAAATTTGCGGAGCTGGGCCAGCGGATGATTCGCGAAATGGGTTGCCGGATTGATGTGGTGGGCGGCGCGAGCGATGCCGCCGCGGGCGAAAGTCTCGCCCGTCAGATTGGCGAGGGCTGCCGCAACCTGTGCGGCAAAACCGATTTGCCCGGCTTGTGCGGTGGCCTCAAGGGCAAGGATTTGCTGGTGGGCGTGGACTCCGGTCCGCTGCATTGGGCGGATGCGCTCGGCGTGCCGCTGGTGGCGATTTATGGCGCGACGGATCCGGCGCGCACCGGGCCCTGGCGCCAGCGTGACAGCGTGGTGGTCAAAGCGGATTTGGATTGTCGGCCGTGTCACTCCCGCACCTGCCGCCGGGGGGATCTGGCTTGCCTCAATGACTTGGACGTGGATACAGTCCTGCGCGCCACGATGGCTAAACTATAACATGATGGTGTGGAAAAAATGAACATGACGATGGGCAAGATTTTGGTGACGGGGGGCAGCGGGTTTTTGGGGATTAATCTGATTCGGCATTTGCAGGCCAAGGGCGCGACGGATATCCGCGCGCTGGACATCGTGCCGTTTGATTATCCGGAAAAGGATCGCCTGGACCTGCACACCGGCGACATCCGCGATCCCGCCGCCGTGGCCCGCGCGATGGACGGCGTGAGCATGGTCATTCATACCGCCGCCGCATTGCCGTTGTATTCCGAGCGCGACATCATGACCACGGACGTGGAAGGCACGCGCCAGTTGCTGACCGCCGCCAAGCAGGCCGGCGTGACGCGCTTCGTGATGATCTCCAGCACGGCGGTCTACGGCATTCCCGATCACCACCCGCTGCTGGAAACCGACAAGCTGATCGGTGTGGGCCCCTACGGCCGCGCCAAAATCGCCGCCGAGGAGGAATGCCTGGCGTTCCGCGAGCAGGGAATGTGCGTGCCGATTATTCGGCCCAAATCGTTCATCGGTCCCGAACGCCTTGGGGTGTTCGCCCTGTTGTATGACTGGGCCTACACGGGCCACGGCTTTCCGATGATCGGCAACGGGCGCAACCGCTACCAGTTGCTGGATGTGGCCGACCTGTGCGAAGCCATCTGGCTGACCATGACCCTGCCCGCGGCCGTGGTGAACGACACGTTCAACATCGGCGCCAAGGAGTTCACCACCATGCGCGAGGATTATCAGGCGGTGCTGGATGATGCCGGCCACGGCAAAAAAATTCGCGGGTTCCCGGCCGCGCCCATGATCTGGACGCTGCGCTTTTTGGAGCTGCTGAAACTGTCGCCGCTCTACAAGTGGGTCTATGAAACCGCCAGCGAAGACTCGTTTGTGAGCATTGAAAAAGCGGAGCGGGTGCTGGGGTTCAAGCCGCTGTATTCCAACAAGGAAGCGCTGGTGCGGAACTACCGGTGGTATGTGGCGAATCTGGACACCTTCCGCAACGCCAGCGGGGTATCGCACCGGGTGCCGTGGAAGCAGGGTGTTTTGCGGTTGGCCAAGTGGTTCTATTAAGATGAAAGACCGCGCGCCCGCCAAAGTGGAAATCAACTGCCCGGCCTGCGGGCGCGAGGCGTGGCTTGTGCGCCAGCCGAAATATGACGGCTTTACGAAGGTGGGCGAGACGCTCACCTGCGCGCTGTGCGCCCATGAGTTTGCCAGCGAGGACGAGGTGCCTTTCCGCGCGGGTCGCCGCCCGCAGGTATTCACCGCCGCCGACCGTCCGCGCCCCGTGAAGGTTTTCCGCGAGGACGAAAAAGGGCGGATGTGCCGCTATTGCGTCGAGTATGTGGTGAATCCGTTTATCCAACGCTGCGGGCTGCATCATTGCGAAGTGCAGGCCACGGATACGTGTCCGCACTTTCAGCCCAAGCCGCCGCCCAAAGAGGAAGAGGAAGCGGAAAACGCCCCCCCCGGCCCGTTCCGTTTGTGATGTGTCGCCGGGGGGGGGGGATCAGCCCACCAGCGACCAGCCGATGCCTGCCGCCGCCGCGCCGAGCATCAGGAGGGCCGGATGCAGGTTTTTCCAGAGGGCAAGAGCCAGCGCGATGGCAAACACCACGATGGCGGACCGCGCGGGCCAATGCGCGCCAGCCGGAATCAACGCCATGGCCAAGCGCAGCGCGGTGGCGGTCAACAGGCCGACCAGCGCGGGCATCAGACCGCGCATCGCGGCACGGAATGCCGGGCGGTCGCGCAGCCGAAACATCAGCGTGCCCAATGCCAGCAAAATGACGCTGCCGGGCAGGCACACCGCCACCGTGGCGGCCACCGCGCCCCAAAAGCCGGCGGTGTGGTAACCCGCAAACGTCGCCAGATTGACCGCGATGGGACCCGGCGTGATTTCGGACACCGCAAGAATGTCGAGGAAGCGTTCCGCAGTCAGCCAGTTGTTCGCCGTCACGGCGTGCTGCATCAGCGGGATCATGTTGTAGCCGCCGCCGATGCTGAACAGGCTGATTTCAAAAAACGTGAAGAAGAGTTGGAAGTAGATCATCATGAGGCCGAGCGCGGGCGGCGCAACCGGTGCAGACCCAGCCCGACGACGATGCCGAGCAGAATCAACACCACGGGGCTGCACACGCGGTGGAACAGGAGTCCGGCGCAAATGGCCGCCGCCAGAAAATGCCACGGCGAGTGCAGGTTGGCGCGGCCCAACCGCCACGCGGCGGCGGCAATAATGGCCACCACGGTCGGGCGCAGGCCGGTCAGCGCGGCGGCCAGCCAGCGATTTTCCCAGTTGCCGGCGGCCAGCGTGGCCAGCGCCAGAATCACCAGGAAGGCTGGCAGCACCACGGCCACCACGGCGACCAAGGCGCCGCGTTTGCCCACCAGCCGCAAGCCGGCCAGCACCGCGAAGTTGACGATGATGACGCCAATGCCCGATTGCGCGATGGCGAACAGTTCGGCGTTGTCCTGCGGGGATAACCAGCGGCGGCGGATCACCAGCTCCGCCTCAAAAACAGGCAGGGCCGCCATGCCGCCGCCAAATGCGCCGGCGCCAATCCGAAGAAAACTCCAGAATAAACTCAGGCAGGTGGGCCGCACCGGTGATTACTCGTCGGCGGGCAGCTCCCCGAAGGGATCCTCGTCTTCAACTTCGTAGTCCTCCGAGTCATCCCAGTCGTTGTCATCACCGCCCGAATAGAGCTGGCGTTGCTGCATCGCCTTTTTGCGAGCCTCGCTGATTTTTGCGCCGATGGCGCCAATGTCCGCCAAATTGATGCGCAGGTGGCTCATGTAGCCATCCTGGAGATAGGAGGCGCTTTCCACATTGCCGGGGCCGGCGGGGATGGCCGGGGCATGGTTTTCCCCGGTGGCCGCGTCCAGCCATTGGACAAAACTGCGGATGGTGTCAAAGAGCGCGATGTGCGTGGCCTCCACAATCGGAGTTTCCGGATTGGGGAAGGCCGCCTGCCAAGCCGGCAGGCTGGTGACGCCATCGCTGGCGCCGTCCAAGGCGCGGTCCACGAGCGGCTCGATCAGGGCGGGGTCGCCGATGCTGAAGACGGCGCCATTGGCGAGCCAGGCCGCATCCACGGTGAATGTCCGGGGCAGGAAGGGTGGCCAATCGGCCTGCGCGTCTTCCGGCAAGTCAATGGCGATGCGCATCTGATCCACCGCAAGGTCGCGGTAGGTGCGCGGCGCGCTCAAGGTCGCGGTGAGACTGACCGCTTTATCCTTGGCTTCGGGGATAGTGGCGAGCATGGCGGTGAAGCCATCATTGAACAAATTGACACCTTCCACAAAGAGGCTGCGGGTGGCGGCGACATCCTTGAGGTTGGCGTATTCCACGAGGCGCAACGGCAGGTTGGGCTGCGGGGGCAGCAGCGCCAAGCTGATATCGCCGGCAAACTGTTCATAGCCTGCTTTTTCCAACGCGATGTAGCGGGTGATGAAATCTTCGGGGAATTCATGGGGCATGGATTGCAACGCACTCTCCATAAACCGCAGATAGGGTCCGGCGATCAGGTTGAAGTCGCCCATGTGGCCGGCGCTGACGATCAATGCGCCCGGCAGGGCCACCACGGCCGAGGCCGCGCCCGGAGCGCGGATGGTGTCCATCCAGCGCGCCAACGTGGTGCCGGCGAGGGGGGCGGCGCGGTAGTGCAGGTTGAGCTTGTCGTCCGTCACGCCCAGCCCCAGCACGACTTCATCCAGTTGTGCGGCCACCTGCAAATAGGCATCGAAGTATTCCTTGGCGAAGGGCTCCATTTGCGCGGGGGCGTCGGGGTCGTTGACCATGACATCCATTTGCTCGCGCACCAGCGGCCCATACGCATCGGCCAGATTCGCGGCGCGGCATTGGATGGCCACCACGCCTTCCACCGGCAGGATGGGGGGCAGGGAATTCAACAGGGCATCGCCCTTGCGGACGTCGCGGGGACTTTCCGCCACCACCAGCGTTGCGCCGCGGCGGATGAAGTACACATTGTCCCACAGCACGCCGGCACCGTCCGCGGGGATGTAGTGTTCGATCTTGTCGGAGAGCCGGCCCTGATTTTCCCAGCCGCTCTGATCCAGATAAGCAAAATAATCGGCGCCATCGTTGTCCACCGGCAGATACAGCACGAAGCTGCCGGCGGGGGTATCGCCTTCAAACCACACCACGCGCACCGGGCCATCGGCGGTGATGCCCATGCCCGGCATGCTGCCCAAGCCGGAATAGAGAATCATGGAAACCATCTCTTTGGGGATGGGATTGCCCACGACTTTGGAGAGATCGAAGGTCGCGCCCGCCAGGGCGTCCAGACCGCGGATTTCCACCATGCCGAGGACGACAGGGGTGTCGGAAGCCCAGCCGGGCGTACCCAACAGCGCCAACAACAACACGACCAAGATCAGCAAGTTCCATTTTTTCATGAGCCAGTTCTCCACGAGAGGTTGTGCCTACGGAATCACGTTCAGATGGGCAGTATATCGGGCCGCGCCAGTTCCGAAAAGGAAAACTCCAAAAAAAATCGCTTGCCAGATGAACGAATGTTCAGTTATGTTGCGGGCAGATCAAAAGGGAGGATGACACCATGCCCAGAGATATTCGCCTGACCGAAAAAATCCGCCAATTGCGCCAGTTTTGGCGGCAGGAGCGCCGCGCGCCTTCCTATGCCGAAATGCTGGATCTGTTCGGCTATAAGTCCCGCAACGCGGTATTTGGCCTGCTGCTGAAGCTGGAAGAGGCGGGCTGCCTGACGAAGGATGACCACGGCCGCATCGCGCTGTTGCCGCCGATCACGGGCACCGTGCGCGTGCTGGGCTCCGTGGCGGCCGGTTTTCCCACGCAGGAGGAGGAGCAGGAGGCCGATGCCATCACGCTCGATGAATATCTCGTCAAGAATCCGGACAACACCTTCATGCTCACCGTGCGCGGCGATTCCATGATGAATGCCGGCATTCTGCCGGGCGACATTGTCCTGGTGGAAAAAGGGCCGCGGCCCAACCAGAATGACATTGTGGTGGCGCGGGTGGATGACGAGTGGACCTTGAAATACTACGTGCGCGATGCGGCGGGGGTGCGGTTGGAGCCGGCCAATCCGAAATATCGGTTCATCCGGCCCCAGCGTTCGCTGGAAATCGGCGGAATCGTGCGTGCGGTGATCCGCAAATATCAGTAGCGGGCGGCCGCGCGGCGGGCCGCCATGGCGGCGCGTCCCGGCAGCAGCAGGGCCAACAACAGGCCCACCAGAGAAAAGCCGATCATCCAGTTGAAGATCATCGGCAGACCCCAGCGGTCGGCCACCGCGCCCAGCAAGGTGGCGCCAATGCCGCCGGTGCCCACCCCGAAGCCCAACGTGAGGCCCGAGGCCAACCCCACGTGGTTGGGCAGCAACTCCTGTCCGAGCACCACGGTGGTGGCGAAGATGATGGTGCCCGCCCGCTTCAGGAAGGCGACC
>CAZNGD010000012.1:0-15885 GCA_964572295.1 uncultured Verrucomicrobiota bacterium | reverse complement strand
TTCGGCCAGCTCGATGATGGTGCGGCCTTGGGCGCAGAGCGCGGCGATCACCAGCGCCATCCCGTCGCGGAGGTCGGGGCTGGTGTTGTGCTGGGCGCGCAGGCGGGCCGGGCCGCTGACCAGGACGCGGTGCGGATCGCATTGCACCAGGGTGGCGCCCATTTCCAGCAGGCGGTCCACAAAATACATCCGGCTCTCAAAGAGTTTTTCAAAAAATAAAATCTTGCCCGTGGTCTGGGTGGCAAGGACGAGGGCGACGCTGAGGAGGTCGGAGGGGATGGCCGGCCAGATGCCGTCTTCCATTTTGGGAATGGCGCCGCCCAAATCTTGTTGGACGCGCAGGCGTTGACGGGCGGGCAGATGCAGTTGGCCGTCGGCCACGCGCCAAGTGACGCCCAGCCGGCCAAACGCGCGCTGCATCACTTGCAAAGTGGTGGCATCGGGCAATTCGGTGACGGTGAGGGCGCCGCCCGTGGCGGCGGCGGCGGCGAGCGCGCTGCCGATTTCTATATAGTCGGGGCCCACGCGATGGCGCGCGCCGCGCAGGGTGTTGATGCCTTCGATTGCGAGATGGTTGGTGCCAAGGCCGGAAATCCGCGCGCCCATTTTGGTGAGGAGCAGGCCGAGGTCTTGCACATGCGGTTCGCAGGCGGCATTAAAGATTGTGGTGCGGCCGGGGGCCAGGGTGGCGGCCATGAGGATATTTTCGGTGGCGGTGACGCTGGCTTCGTCGAGGAGCAGATTGGCGCCGCGCAGGCGGCGGCGGGTGAGGTGAAAGGCGTTGTGTTGCCAGGTCATGCGGATGCCGAGCTGGGCGAGGCCCTCGAAATGGGTATCGAGTCGGCGGCGCCCGATGACATCGCCGCCGGGGGCGGAGAGGATGGCGCGGCCATGGCGGGCGGCCAAGGGGCCGGCCAGTAAAATGGAGCCGCGGACCTTGGCGCAAAGGGCGGGGTCCAGAGTGGTGCGGTGCAAGTCGCGGGCGCATAGCGTGACGGAGTGTCCGCAGCGGGAAATGGCGACGCCCAGCCCGGCCAGCAGCTTGAGCATGTTCTCGACATCGAGAATGCGCGGCACGTTGTCGAGGGTCAGGGGGTCTGCGGTCAGGACACAAGCGGCCAGCATGGGCAGCACGGCATTTTTGTTGCCCAATGGGCGGAATGTTCCCGTGATGGGCTGTCCTCCGCGAATCATCAAACGCGCCATGTGAACCTCTCCGTGGGCGGGCGTTTCAGCCGGTGGGCGGCGCGCCGCGCCTTATCATCATATCCAAAACAGGAAAGGCCGGGACTGCGCAAGGAGTCCCGGCCTGATCCAGAGCCAATGCGACCTTACGGGCCGGCCACAGACAAGCTGGCGCTGGTATCCTGCGCGGGGTTCATGTATTCGCCCGTCAACTGTTTGGTCTTGAGGGAGAATGCGGAACCGCCCTTGAGCACAACGACCATGCCGGCTTCCCGGAAGGGTTCGGTATCGGCCTTGAGCTGAATCTGGCTGTTGTTCATGGGCACAGTGTCCGGGCCATTGCGGGTATAGAGCCAAGTGGTACCTTCCTTGGGTTCAGTAATGAAGTTAACCAAATTCCATGCATTGCCTGCCGCGTCGAACCCGCTGGGATCGGACGTTTTGCGTGCCGGCAAACCACGGGCGGAGAAGAAGTCGAACGACACCGTCATGACGCCGGAGGTGACCAGATTGATGAAGTATTCGGTGGAGGTGGTGGCATTGGACGGCCAAGCGGAGTAGCCGCCGCCGAGAACCACATCGTCCATCTGCCCGGCGAAAGCCGACTTGTAGATGTTGGCGCCATTGGAGGTGGTCTGCACCATGGCTGCGCTGACCAACGCCTTGTTGACGGCGGGCACCAGAATGGCGGCGAGCATGGCGATGATGGCGATTACCACCAGCAGTTCGATCAAGGTAAAACCAACGGACTTGCGCTTCATAATAACGGATCTCCTTTTCGGTAGTCTTGACGGGCATCTTACTTATTCTGCGCGAGCCGTCAACCATGAAGATTTACACGATTCTGACAAAACTTTGACGATTCAAACAAACGGGCCCGGGCGGAATTGCCACACCGGGCCCGTGATAATTTGCCGGAGGGAGTTTTAGCCGGCGATGGCCTGCAAGTCCGCGTCCGGCGTCGAGATGGGCGTGAGGCCGAACTGCTCGACGAGGACATTAAGGACGGTGGGCGAAATGAACGCCGGCAACGTGGGTCCGATGCGGATGTTCTTGATGCCCAGTGAGAGCAGGGTCAGCAGAATGCACACCGCTTTTTGCTCATACCACGAGAGCACGAGCGAAAGAGGCAGATCATTCACGCCGCAGTTGAACACCTTGGCGAGGGTGACGGCCACCTGAATGGCGGAATAGGCATCGTTGCATTGGCCCATATCGAGCAGGCGCGGGATGCCGCCGATGGTGCCGAGTTTGTCCTGCAGGTGGTTGAAGCGGAACTTGCCGCAAGCCAGCGTCAGCACGAGCGTATCGGGCCCGGTCTTTTCCACGAACTCGGTGTAGTAGTCGCGGCCGAGTTTGGCGCCGTCGCAACCGCCGACGAGATAAATGTGTTTGATGGCGCCGTCCTTGACGGCCGCCACCACCTTATCGGCCACGGCCAGCACGGCCTGGTGGGCGAAGCCGGTCATCAGCTCATAGGCGCCGGGGGTGGTTTGCGGCCAGCCGCCGAGCGCAATGGCTTGTTGAATAATGCCGGAGAAGTCCTTGTGGCCCTTTTCATCGGCGGTGATGTGATGGACGCCGGGCCAGCCGACTTCCGCCGTGGTGGCCAAGTGTTGGATATAGGACGGGCGCGGCGGCATGATGCAGTTGGTGGTGAAGAGCACCACGCCGGGGAGATCGGCAAACTCCTTCTGCTGATTTTGCCAGGCGGTGCCGAAGTGCCCTTTGAGGTGTTTGAACTTGCGCAGGCCGGGATAGCCATGGGCGGGCAGCATTTCGCCGTGGGTATAGATGTTGACGCCCTTGCCCTCGGACTGTTCGAGCAGCATCCGCAGATCGAGCAGGTCGTGACCGGTGACGATGATGAACGGGCCTTCGTCCTGAGTGACGGACACGCGCGTCGGCTCCGGGTGGCCATAGGCGCCGGTGTTGGCGGCATCGAGCAGCGCCATGCAGGCGAGATTCACCTGACCGAATTCCATGATCAGGGCCAGCCATTCTTCCACGCTATGCTCATCGCCCAGCGCCTTCATGCCCTTCTGGAACCAGGCGGAGACCTTGGGATCGGTTTGGCCGAGCACGCGGGCATGGGCGGCGTAGGCGGCCATGCCGCGCATGCCGAACAGCAGCGTCGAACGCAGCGAGACCACATCCTTGTCGCCGTGGAACAGGTCTTCGGGGCGGTAGGAGTTGGCGCCGCCAGCGGCCACGGCCGCGTGCAGGATACGGTCGCGCATGGTGGCGTTGGCCTGCGGATCAAAGTTGACGTTGGTAATGGTCATAAAGAGCGCATCCATGAAGAGCGCTTCGATCCGGGGATCGGCCGGCTTGCCATCCACCGCGCGGGCCAGCGTGATGAGCGCGGCGGTGATTTCGTCTTGCAGGTTGGCCACTTCGGAGGTTTTGCCGCAGGCGCCGGTACGGGTGCAGCCCACGCCGCCCACGGTCTGTTCGCATTGGAAACAAAACATATTCATCTTGGATTCTCCTCGGGGTTCTTTTTTCTACACGGGTGGCAACGGGGGGGCACGCATCAGTTGCTAGTAGTGGCCTAGTGGGCGGCTATTCGTCAAGAATGGCGCCATCGGTGGCCACGGTCACGACCTGCCACGGAATCATTTTGCCGGACGCCTGGAGGGCGCGGGTCACGGCATTGGTCAGGCCGCCGCAGCAAGGCACTTCCATCCGCAGCACGGTGACGCTCTTGATGTCGTTCGCCTGCAGGATGGCGGTCAACTTTTCGGCGTAGTCGCCCTCGTCCAGCTTGGGGCAGCCGATGATCGTGACCTTGTTGCGCATGAAGCGGCGGTGGATGTCGGGATAGGCGAAGGCGGTGCAATCGGCCGCCACCAGCAGCGCCGCATTTTGCAAATAGGGCGCGCGGACATTGAGCAACTTGATTTGCACCGGCCAGTTGGTCAGCTGGGAAGTCGGCGCGGCGCTCGGCGTGGACGCGGTGGTGGGTGGCGCGGGCTGGCGCTCGATGGTCTTGGCCAGTTGTCCGGGGCAGCCGCAAGGCAGGGGCGGCAGGGCAGCGGCGGCGGGCGTGGGCGCGGACGCTGGCGGAGTGGCCGCCTGCCGCGCGGCAACAGCCGCCGCATCGAAGGGTGCGGCTTCGCGCTCGGTAATTTGAATGGCGCCGGTGGGGCACGCGGGCAGGCAATCGCCCAAGCCATCGCAATAGGCATCGGACACAAGACGGGCCCGGCCGTTCACCATTTGGATGGCGCCCTCGTGGCACGCGCTCACGCACAGGCCGCAGCCGTTGCACAGGTCTTCGTTGATCTCCACAATTTTTCGTTTCATGGGCTCTCCAATTGGTTGCGATCAAACGTGCGGGCCAGCCGCGCGAGCGTGGTCTTTTGCATTGTATGGTGCAGGCGGTTGTTTTCGCGTTCGACCAGATGGCCGAAAGCGCAGGCGCGGCCGGGGCAGATGGAGGGGTCCAGCAGGCAGCGGTGCGGTTCCCGTGGCGTCCCGCCGGCGGCCAGATAAATATCCAGCAATGTCAGCCGCCGCGGATCGCGCGCCAGGCGAATGCCGCCTTTGGAGCCGCGGGTCGCGGCGATAATGCCCGCCCGCCCCAGCCGCTGCACCACCTTGGCCACATGGTGATAGGAAAACCCCAGATGCCGCGCGATGGCGGCGGAGGAATACGAAGGCTGGTCGCCAGCGGCCATCCATAAGCAGGTATGGAGCCCGATGGACACCGCCGCCGGAATATTCAAAAATCCTTGCATTGTGGTCATGTGTGTGATATTGGTATCGCAATACCAAATTGCTGTCAAGTCCCGCGCGGCCCTCGTGGTGGCGGTGAATGCGGATTGTTTTCCGGGGCGGGATTTTGCACGATTTGGCGCAACGGAGCAGGAGCACGCACACGATGAAACCAGTACGGGGCACCCCGGCCCAGGGGTTGGTTGGCTCGACAGTCGGATTTTTTGTGGGCTTTGCGGCGGTGTCGCTCTTCGGGCCCACCGTCAAGCATCTGCAACAAGCTGCCGGGTTATCGGCGGGGTTGGCGGGGCTGCTGATTTCCATTCCCAATCTGACGGGATCGCTGTTGCGGATTCCGTTTTCGGCCCTGTGCAATCGCGACGGCGGACGGCTGGCCTTTTTGATTTTGCTGATCACCGCCGCCATCGGGTTGGCGGGCATTTGGGGGCTGCTGGCGTTGGCGCCCGATCGCCTGGGTGAGCGGTTCCCGCTGCTGTTGGTGTTTGGCGCGCTGGGGGGCGCGGGCATTGCGACGTTCAGCGTGGGCATCAGCCAGACATCGTTTTGGTATCCGCAAAAAAAGCAGGGCGCGGCCTTGGCCACCTACGCGGGCCTGGGCAACCTGGCGCCGGGGCTGTTCGTACTGCTGTTGAGCCTGGCGCTGCCGGCGCTCGGCCTGGCGACATCGTATCTGGCGTGGCTGGTGTTCCTGTTGGTGGGCATCGCGGCCTACTGGGTTTTGGGTCGCAATGCGCCATCGTTTCAACTGGAGCGCGCCGGACTCACGCGCGAGGAAGCCTGCGCGGTGGCGCGCCGCGACCACGGGCAGGACATCTTCCCGAAGGGCAACATCCTGCACGTGCTGAAGGAATCCGCCAAGCTCTGGCAAACGTGGGCGCTGGTGTTCCTCTATTTCACCACATTCGGCGGCTTCATGGCGCTGACCGGCTGGCTGCCGAAATACTGGAGTTCCTGCTGGGGATTTGATGTGGCGCGCATGGGGCTGCTGACCGCGCTGTTTTCCATTTCGGCCAGCATCATCCGCATTGGTGGCGGACCGCTGGCCGACCGGCTCGGCGGCGAAAAAACCGCGCTGGGTTCGCTGGCCCTGATTATCCTGGGCGCCGCCGTGATGAGCCGCGCAGCCCACGTGCCGCAGGCCATCGGCGGCATTGTGCTGCTGGCGCTGGGGATGGGCGTGGGCAACGCGGCCACGTTCAAGCTGGTGCCGCAGGAAGTGCCGCACGCCATATCCGGCGCGGCGGGGTGGGTCGGCGGCCTGGGCGCGTTTGGCGGCTTCGTGATTCCCAACGTATTGGCCGGCTTTCTGACCACCGGCGGCGCGGACGACCGCGGCTACGCCACGGGCTATTGGACTTTTGCCGCGCTGGCCGGCGCGGCCGCGCTGCTGGTGCTGGCGATGCACGCCAGTCGGCGGCGCCGCACCCGCGCCACCTGAATTGTGGACCCCATGAGGAGCACGCCATGACCCAAACCATCCGCACCACCTGCAGCTATTGTTCGGTCGGCTGCAACTTTGACGCCACACTGGATGATCACGGCGTGGTGACCAGGTTCATGCCGAATGCCACCTACCCCGTCAACGCGGGCAAGGCCTGCCCCAAGGGCTTCCACCTGCTCACGCCGTTCAAGGCCGCCGACCGCCTCACCACGCCGCTGCGCCGCGCGGCGGATGGCACGTGGCAGGCCATCGGCTGGGATGCCGCGCTGGATGAGTTTGTCACCAGGCTCCAGGCCATCAAGGCGCAGCACGGCCCCGAGTCGGTGGCGTTACTCTCCACCGGCCAGCTCCCGCTCGAAGAGATGGCGTTCCTCGGCGCGCTCTTCAAGTTCGGCATGGGCTTTATCCACGGCGACGGCAACACCCGGCAGTGCATGGCCACCGCCGTGGTGGCCTATAAACAGGCATTCGGGTTCGATGCGCCGCCCTTCTCCTACGAAGACCTCGAACAATCCGACCTGATGATTTTTGTGGGCGCGAATCCCGCCGTGGCCCACCCCGTGCTGTGGAACCGCATCAGGGCCAACACCACCGGCGGCGACATGATTGTGCTCGACCCGCGCCGTACGCAAACCGCCGAAGCCGCCACCGTCCATGTGCCGCTCAAAGCCAAGAGCGACATCGTGCTGCTCTATGGCCTCGCCCGGCTGCTGATCGAGCGCGGCTGGATTGACCGCGACTTCATCGCCGCGCACACGGAAGGCTTCGCGGAATTCGCGGCGCACGTGGCCACGTTCACGCTCGAGCGCACCGCCGCCGCCACCGGACTGGGCATCACCACCATCGAGGACCTTGCCGGGCGCATCCACCAAGCCAAGGCCATGTCGCTCTGGTGGACCATGGGCGTCAATCAGGGCCACCAGGCCGTGCGCACCGCGCAGGCGATCATCAACCTGTGCCTCATCACGGGCCATATTGGCCGTCCGGGCACCGGCCCCAATTCGCTGACCGGCCAAGCCAACGCCATGGGCTCGCGACTGTTCTCCAACACCACCGCCATGTTTGCGCTGCACGAATTCACCAACCCGGAGCACCGCGCCAAAATGGCGGCGATCCTCCGCATGCCGCTGCACGTCATTCCCGAAACCAACAGCCTGCCCTATCACCGCATCATGGAAGAGATTGACCGGGGCAAAATCAAAGCCCTCTGGGTGGTCTGCACCAATCCGGCGCATTCGTGGATCGGCAAAGAGCCCGCCCTGGCCGCGCTGCGGAAACTTGATTTCCTTGTCGTGCAGGATTTGTATTCCACGACCGACACCGCCCAACTGGCGCACCTGCTCCTTCCCGCCGCCGGCAGCGGCGAAAAGAACGGCACGTTCATCAACTCCGAGCGCCGTTTCGGCATCGTGCAAAAAGTCCTGAACCCGCCCGGCGAGGCGCTCGCCGACTTCGAGATTTTCCGGCGCATCGCCGACCGCTGGGGATGCGGCGAACTGCTCGCCGAGTGGACCGACCCCGAAGCGGTCTTCCGCATTTTGCAGCGCACCACCGCCGGCCGCCCCTGCGACATCACCGGCATCCAAGGCTACGCCATGCTCCGCGAACGCCCCGGCATCCAGTGGCCCTACCCCAAGGAAGGCGCCGACGACTCCGACCACCGCCGCCTGTTTGCCGATGGCCGTTTCTTCACGCCCTCCGGCCGCGCCCAACTGCTGTTTGCGCCCATCACCGCGCCGCCGGAAGAACCGGATGTCAATTATCCGTTCCTGCTGCTGACCGGGCGCGGCAGCATTGGCCAATGGCACACCCAGACGCGCACGGGCAAGGTGGACATGATCAACAAGATTTCGCCGGCCGAGCTGCCCATTCAGGTTTCGCCCGACGATGCCGCCCGCCTGCGCTTGGCCAAAGGCGACCGCGTCCTGGTGAAATCGCGCCGCGGGCAAACCGAAGCGGTGGTGGTGGTGACCAACGAAGTCGCCCCCGGCCACGTGTTTATGTCCATGCACTATTTCGGCACCAATCTGCTGACCTATCCCGTATTTGATCCGTACAGTTTTCAGCCGGGCTACAAATATGCGGCGGTCAGCATGGAGCGCGTGACACCACCGCCAGCGTGAACCGGCCCTCGCCAGCGCCCTCCCCCACCCCCGCGCCGGAGATTGTCGGCGTCGTGCTGGCCGGCGGGATGAGCCGCCGGATGGGTTGCGACAAAAGCCTCCTGCTGCGGGATGGCCAGCCCGCCGTGCAGCATCAGGCCGCGCTACTGCGCGTGGTCACTCGCCGCGTGGTGGTGGCGGTGCGCCCCGAGCAACTCACCGGCAAAGACCGCGCTGCATTCACCGGCTTGGAGTGCATTGCCGATGACACCCCCGGCGCCGGCCCGCTGGGCGCAATCGTCACCGTGGCGCGACATTTCCCGGACAGCGCGGCCCGCGCCACGTATTGGCCGCGCTGACCCACGCCAACCCCACCGCCCGCCGGCTGCTGCCCCTGCCCTTCACCGACTGCAATACCCCGCCCACCCGCGCTTGACTCTCCCCGCGCGCCTTTGGCATAGTGCGGCCCTCGTTGATGCCAACGTAGCTCAGCTGGCAGAGCACCGCATTCGTAATGCGACGGTCGTCGGTTCGAATCCGACCGTTGGCTCCACTCCCGTTTTTATCCCCGCGCGCCCGCCGTCGTGACCGCAACAATTTTGCCGTCGGTCAACGTCAGCGTCCGGTCACAGCGTTCCGCCAGCGCCAGATTGTGGGTGGTCAGCACCAGCGCCACGCCATCCTCGCGCACGGTTTTCTGGAACAGCTCAAAGATACTTTCGCCGGTTTGACGGTCGAGGTTGCCGGTCGGTTCGTCGGCCACCAGCACGCGCGGACGCACCACCAGCGCGCGGCCGATGGCCACGCGTTGCATTTGGCCGCCGGATAATTCCTTCGGCAGGTGCTGGGCGCGGTCGCTCAATCCCACCGCCGCCAGCACGCGCCGCAACTCGGCGGGGTCCCGCTTGCGCCGCAGAAACAGCAGCGGCAGCGCGATGTTTTCCATGACGGTGAGCGTGGGGATCAGATGGAACTGCTGAAACACATAGCCCAACATGCCGCGCCGCACCCGCACGAGTGCGGCCTCGCTCAGGCCATCCACGCGCCGCCCGCCGATTTCCAGCTCGCCCGCAGTGGGCACATCCAGCGCGGCAAGCAGGTTGACCAGCGTGGTTTTGCCGGAGCCCGACGGCCCCAGAATACACACCGATTCGCCCGCGCGAATTTCCAAATCCACGCCATCGAGCGCGCGGACAATCTCGCTGCCGCGCCGGTAATGCCGCTGCAAGTTGCGCCCCGCAATCAGAATCTCGTTGCTCATGATTATTCTCCACTCCGGATGGCTTCCACCGGGCGCAAGTTGGCGGCGCGCCCCGCCGGCCAAATCCCGGCCAGCAGACTCAGCGCCACCGCGCCCACAATCACCACGCCCAGCAGCCCCGGCGTAATGCGCACCAGCGATTGCGTCACGCCGATGTTCAGCACGTGGCGCAGCGCGAGGTCCGTCAGCCGCGCGCCGGCGGTCGCCAACAAACTGCCCGGCACCGCGCCCGCCAAACTGATCAGCAGGGTTTCCAGCCAGATCAGGCGGAAGATTTGCGTGCGGCTCGCGCCGATGGCCTTCCATACGCCGATTTCGCTGGTGCGTTCGTGCACGCTCATCAGAATGGCGTTGACCACGCCAATCATGGCCACCAGCACCGCGATCAGCGCCACCGCCGCCACCATGGTTTGCGCCGTGCCCACCAGCGACACCAGCGCGCCCTTCACCTGCTCCAGACTGACCACCTGCACTTCGGGAATCTTGAGCCAGCGGCCCTCGAACTCGCGCATCCGGATGCCGTTGAATTCCTTGAGCTTGATGCCGATGATCGTCAACTCGCCCGGCCGCCCAAAGATGGCCTGCGCCGCCGGCAGCGGCAGAAAGACCGTGCCGTCATCCTGCGCGCCCGTGCGGTCCAGCACGCCGACCACGGTAAAAACCTGCAACTGCGGTTCCACCTGGCCGTGGGGCACCACCGTGGCATAAAACGTGTCGCCGACTTTACGCTGCTCAAACTCGGCCACTTCGTAACCCATGACCACCTCATTGGTGGCCGTGGGTGCGAACCAGCGGCCGTCGTCGTAGCCGGGGCCGTGCTTGAGCTTCAGCCACGGCTTCATGGCCACAAAACTATCCAGCTCCACCCCGCTCATGATCGTGTACGCCGAAGACTGCGGCGTGCCATCCAGCGCATAATTTTGTTTTTCGGCGATGCCGATGAAAATCGGCGTGATGTCCTCAATGTCGGGATCGGTGCGGATTTGTTCATGGGCCTCATCCGGCAGATAGAGCAGGCCCGACCCGCCCTTGAGCATCATGGTCGCCGCCTCGTAGGGACAGCCCTTGGCCATGACCATGACCTGAAAACCAAGCTGCTCGATGCTGCCCGCAATGGCCTGGCGATAGCCGAGGTTGAATCCGCCCAAGCTCACCGCCACGGCCACGGCCAAGCCCACGCCGCCCGCCGTCAGCATCGTGCGCACCGGGCGGCGCGTCAGATTTTTCCATGCCAACGAAGTCAGCGTCATGGCGCGGCCTCCCCGCCGAAGGTGACCCGCGTGCCGATGAACTGATGCCCCGCGCCGTGCGGAATCCATTCGCCTTCCACCTCGGCCCATTGGCCCACGTGCCGCGGCAACTCCGCGAAGTAATCGCCAAGCTCCACCCGAATCGAGCGGCCTTCCTCGTCACGCAAAAACATCCAGCAGCCGGAGGACGGACACTGCCGTTCGATATCGCCCGCCACGCGCACCGTTTGCCGCCGGTAGGCATCCGGATTCGCCAGCAACTCGGCCAGCGGCACCAACGGCGCATCCGTGAATGCGGGGCCGAAGTGCTCCGCCTTCTGGCGGGCGCAACCGAGGAGGCCCGCGCCGAGACCCAGCAGCAGGGCCAAAATCATCCAGCGTAGTTGAGAAGTTTTCATGGGGTGTTGTCCTTTCCTTGCCGGGCGGCGACCGCGCGCTCATAAAAGGGGTCGTGCCGTCGCGCCAATACAAAAATATCCAGAAGAATCAGATTTTTACGCACGCCGCGCAGCGTGGCCTCCCAATCCGGCCGGGCCGCGTCCGGCAATTGCGCGGGCGGCATCAGCCGTCCCACGACATCCGCCTCGTTGGTCGGGTCCACCGTGGCGTAGTAGTCGTGCTTGTAAAAGTCCGCCAGCGAGAGCCCGGCAAACTGCCCGGTCACCGCCGGATTGCGCAACGCCAGACCGCCGGGGCTTTCCAGGCGCTGATAAAACATCCGGCGAATGGTCCCCTCCTCCGGCTCCACCGCCAGGAACACTTGAATCACCCCGCCGCGCCCCGGCACATTCACGCCGTGCACATAGCCCATGCGCTCGCTGCCCGTGAACACGGAGTAGAGCGTGTAGGGTGTATCGAACGCCTCATACACCGGGTCCAAATCGCCGCCCACCCGCTCTTGCAGCGCGGCATAATCGGCGCGCCCCTGCGGCAACTTGCCGAACTCCAGCACATCCTCGCGGTACGATGTCATCGCCGGAAACAGCGTTTGCAAATCGCGCGCCGGATTGCTCAACGTGCAGCCGATGGCCCCCCACGCGCCGGTTGCCGCCAGCAGCCCGCCCGCCAGCCCCAGTCCCAGAATCCGTTTCATGGCCATCCTCGCTTTCACCAAAAGTGGTAATACTGCGCCAGCACCAGCGTATCGGCCGGGGTATCACTCGGCGCCCAACGATTTTCAATCCCCACCGCCAGCCAATGCAGCGCGGTGTTGCCCACCTCATTGCGGAAATAGCGCGTGGCCACCAGCGTGGCATTTTGCTGCGTGGCCGGAGTCGGCGCGCGCCAGGTATAATGGGTATATTGCGCCGCCGCGCCCCAGCGCCGCGATGGATGCAGCCAATCCGCTTGCAGCAGCGCCGACCACACCGCGCGCTGGTTGTCCTCGCCCGCGGCGCCCTCGCCGGTCAGCGTGATCGGCCCGCCGCTGGTGTCCAGCCGTTGCCGCGCATCCACCCCCACGCGCCACGTATCCACCCGCCCCGCCGCGACCGCCGGGTCCAGCCGCTGGCCATACGCCGCGCTCACCCCCGCCTCGCGTCCGCGCTCATTCAGCGCCGCATTGTTCAGCCCCACGCGCCCCACGGCCATGCCGCTTTGCCCGTCCAGATGTTGCCGCGGCCCTGCGCCCAAAAGATAGCCCACCTGATAATCCAGCAACTCCGTCGCGTTGCCGTAGGCGGTGACCTGCCAATCGTGGCTGTCGCCGAACACGCGCTCGTTGGCCAGTTGCAGCAGCGTGCCGTGAGTGTCGGTTTGCCAGCTCAAGCCGAATGGCACGTAAAACCGCCCCGCGCGCAAGTTGAGCCGCCCCGGCCCGCCGGCCACCTGATACCACTCGACATAGGCATTATGGGTTTCATAAGTCCAGCGGTCGGCATCCATCCCCATCGCATCGCCCGGCGCGTTCAAGCTGCGGTCGCGATACACCACGCGCCCCTGGTAATCCACCGCGCCGATCGTCCGCGTGGCCGTGGCCACGCGCTTCTGCACTTCAAATCCAGCCGACAGCCGCAGACTCGCCCGGTCGCTATCCTCGATGTCCGGCCAGCCGACTCCCACCACGCCGTACAGCTCGCGGCGAACCTGCCAATTATCCCGCCACCACGGAACCGGCGGCTTCGTGGTGGCGGTCATCGCCAGCGGGCGCACATCAGCAAAGGGATCATCGGCCGCGCCGACCACCCCGGCCAACAGCAACCCCAGGCTGACGGCGCGCAACATCATTCCGTGGCGGGCGCCTCCGCCTTGGCCAGCTCGATCCCGGCGGCCTGCAATTGGGCAATGTAATTTTCCGCATCGGCCAGAATCGCCTTGCCGCAGCCCTTGCAGCAGATGTAAATCCGGTAGCCGTTCACATCCACAAACGACGACGATTCATCCACCGGGTTGTCCGGCATCACGGGGCAATAAGTTTGCGGTTGGCCCGCAGCCAACGCCACGCCGACCGTCAACGCCAACACCAACAGGAACAGGTACGGTTTCATGAGTTTTCCTTTCTTGAGGAGCCGTCCTCAACATTGTCGTTTCAAAATCTCCAGCAACTCCGCCACCTTCGCGCGCGCATCCGCCGCCGACGGCGACACCATCGCAGCCTGAACGCAGTGGTTCATGTGGGTTTCCAACACCTTGCGTTCCACCGCCCGCAACGCCGACCGCGCCGCCTGAATCTGGGTAAGGATGTCGCAGCAATATTGACGCTGCTCAATCATCCGTTGAATCCCCTGAATCTGGCCGGCAATACGCCGCAAACGGGGTTGAACGTCATCGTGGGCGGGATGTTCCATTCGCTTTTTCATACCCCCAATATACCCCCACGGGGTATTTATTCAAGTAATCCGATTGGTTTTCTCGGATTAGTTACAGCGAACTAGTGCAACCAACAGCAACAGAAAGAATTGCGGATTTTATTCCGCCAAATATTTAGCGCGAAATCTCGCCGTTTTCGATCAGATACAGCAAAAAGTCCCCCAGCGCCTGCACGATTTCGTCCCGCGTCAGCCGATACGTCTCCAGCGGCATGCCCACCGGGTCGCTCACATCGCACGCCTCCCGCGCGCCGAAGCCGTGCACCAGAAACACCTTGTTTTCCGCCAGCGGAAACCGCGCCACGATGTCCCGATGATGCCCCGCCGTCATGGCCAAAATATATCGGGCATCCGCCACCATCTGGGGCTCCACCGCGCGCGTGCGGTGCCCCGTAATATCGCAACCGATTTCCTTCATGGCCTCGACCGCCCCCGCCGCCGCCGGCTGCCCCGGCCACGCCGCCACCCCCGCCGATTGCACCGTCCACCCCTTCCCCGCCAACTTGTTGCCCAACCACCCGGCGGCCATTGGACTCCGGCAGGTGTTCCCCGTGCACACAATCAAAATCAACTGTTCACGTTCAGCGGTCTTCATCCGCGCTCCGTTCCGGCCTGACGCGCCAAGCCGCTCAATACGCTCGGGCCATCAATACCCGCTGGGCGCTCGGTTGGCCAGTCCAAATGCACGTGCCCGGCCCGCGCCCCGCCTCGGGAATCTCCTCGGCAAACGGCAGACAGCGGATACTCGTTTCAAAGCGCCTGGCCATGGCGTCCTCGTCGTCGCGCGTGCCCGCCCAATGCACCCAGGCAAAACCGCCCGCGCCCTTGAAGAACGCCTCGAACTCTTCGAGCGTATCAATGATGCGCGTACGCTTCTCGCGCATGACGCGCGCGCGTTCCAGCAATTCCTTTTGCAGGGTATCCAGCAGCGCGGGCATGCCGGCTATGGCCTCCGCCCGCGGCAAAAACCGCTTTTTGCGTTTGCGCAAATCCTGTTCGCTCTCGCCCTCGCGTTCCAGCACGAACCGCCGCACCACGCACAGCGCGCCATTGGCCAGGTCCTTGGGGCCGACCTCAATGCGCACCGGCACGCCCTTGCGTTCCCATTCATAATATTTCGCGCCCGGCTGCATGCCCTCGCGGTCATCCACCTTCACGCTCCAGCCCTGCGCGCGCAACTCGCCCGCCACCGCCTGCGCCTCGGCCGTCGTCCGCGCCTGCTCCTCGGCATTCTTGTAAATCGGCACCAGCACCACATGAATCGGCGCCAGCTTCGGCGGCAGAATCAGCCCGTTGTCATCCGAGTGCGTCATGATCAGCGCGCCAATCAGCCGGGTGGACACCCCCCAGCTCGTGGCATGCACATACTCCAACTGGCCGGCCTGATTCAAAAACTTCACATCCGCGCTCCGGGCAAAGTTCTGGCCCAGGTAGTGGCTCGTGCCCATTTGCAGCGCCTTGCCATCCTGCATCATGCCCTCGATGCACTGCGTATCCAGCGCGCCGGCGAACCGTTCGCCCTCGGTCTTGTGGCCGCGCACCACCGGCACCGCCATCACATTTTCCGCCACATCCGCATAGACCCCCAGCATCCGCGACACCTCCTCGCGCGCCTCCGCTTCCGTCGCGTGCGCGGTATGGCCCTCCTGCCACAGAAACTCCGCCGTGCGCAGGAACAGGCGCGTGCGCATTTCCCAGCGCACCACATTCGCCCACTGGTTGATCAGCAGCGGCAAATCGCGGTAGCTCTGAATCCAATTCTTGTACTGTGCCCAAATGATCGTTTCGCTCGTGGGCCGCACCACCAGCGGCTCTTCGAGCTGCGACTCCGGGTCCACCCCCACCTTGCCATCCTGCGCCTTCAGCCGGTAGTGCGTCACCACCGCGCACTCCTTCGCAAACCCCGCCGCGTGCTCCTCCTCCTTCGCCAAAAACGACAGCGGAATAAACAGCGGAAAATACGCATTCACGTGCCCCGTCGCCTTGAAGCGGTCATCCAGCTCCCGCTGCAACTTTTCCCAGATGGCGTAGCCATGCGGCTTGATCACCATGCACCCGCGCACCGACGAATGATCCGCCAGGTCCGCGCGCTTCACGA
>CAZNGD010000011.1:0-16320 GCA_964572295.1 uncultured Verrucomicrobiota bacterium | reverse complement strand
CCCCAGCAAGCCCAACACCGCACACGCCCCCAGGCAAAAATAAACATACAGGTTTTCTTTTTCCGCCTGGCGCAGATGGGCCTCCGGCGAAAATACGGTGAAACGGATGTCCATCCGCCGCAACGAGCGCAGCCGCACAAAAATCTCCGTTGTGGTGTCGGCATCCAGGCCCGCCACCAACGTCGGATTGACCCCAGGCAACGTCCCCGCCCCACCGCGCGCTTGGCGGATGCCGTCCACCGCGTGCGCCACCTCCTCCCCGGCGCGCAACATGAACCAATCCACCTCGTCAACAATCGGCGCGCTCAACCGCACGTACCACACGGCCCGCGTGGGCGTTGTCGCCCGGAGCGCAAAACGCACCCATACCGCATCCTTGGTGAACCCCAGCCCGGTCGGCCGCTCGCCCAGCGGCGTAAATTGCCCCGCCTGCCACGCGGCCTGCGCCTCGCCCAGCGTCGCCGCCCCCGCCCCGTCCCGCCACACCGCCAAATGCGGACTCAACCGCTCCGAGGTCGTCGCCGCCGACAGCACCACTGGCGCCTGTCCCCGCGCCACGTTCACCAGCCCCACCGCCAGCAGGACCAGCGCCAATTGGAACCGTTTTTTCACCGGCGGCATCGTGCCTGATTTCCACCCCCGCGCGCAAGCTCCACCTTGCCCTCGCCCGCCGCCGCTTGGCGTACCGCCGCCAACGCGGCGCGCAACCCCGCCTGCCGATTCCGCTGCAACGTGTGCTGCGCCGTGCCTGCCGCAAATTGACTTTTTGTTTTCCGGGTGATGCGTAGTATCGCCAGAAGTACGCTGATGATCTCTCGCCGGTCGCTATTTGTGATTTCTTCAGCCCCATCCGCCGACCCGGTCATGCATTTATACGCATAGTGCAAGGCGTTTAGCTGCTGCCGCACCCGCTTCTCCTGCCATGTTCCCACCCGAAGTTTGACCTGCACCTTTTCCAACTTGTGAATCAGCGATGCCACCGGACGCACCACACTCTCCCCGCCCTCACGCATGTGGCTCACCTGCTGTCTTCATGGCGCTCCTTGACCTTCATCGCCGCTCAATATAGACAGCCCACCCCCGCCGCGCCAGCGCCAAATCTGTTGCGCGCCCGGTTCTTCGCCGACCGGGGGAGGCGGTAATTCGGTGGCCAAATCAACGTGATTGGCCTATCTTCCCGCCTGGCCATGTTGCCCATTCATTCCATCCGTAATGAGCTGACCGCGACGCTGCAACGCGCGCGGCGCATCATTCTGACGGCCCCCACCGGCTCCGGCAAATCCACCCAGGTGCCCCAAATGCTGCTGGATTCGGGCGCACTGGGCGCGGGCAAGGTCGTGGTTCTTCAGCCGCGCCGCCTGGCGGCGCGCCTGCTGGCCAAACGTGTGGCCGAAGAACGCGGCGTGCCGCTGGGCGGCGAAGTCGGCTACCAGGTGCGGCTGGAATCGGTCTGCGGCCCCAAAACCCGCATCCATTTTGAAACGGAAGGCATCCTGCTGCGGCAAATGCTCACCCAACCCGCGCTGCCGGGGGTGGCGGCCATCCTGTTTGACGAGTTTCACGAGCGCCACGTCTATGGCGATGTCACCCTGGCGCAAGCCCGGCGTCTGCAACAAACCTCCCGCCCGGATTTGCTGTTGATCGTGATGTCAGCCACATTGGATACGCGCCTGTTGCAGCCTTATTTGTCGCCGTGCGCGCACCTGCATTCGGATGGCCGCACCTTCCCGGTGGAAATCGAACATCTGGCCAAGCCGCTGCACCCCGACCACGAACCGCCGTGGGAGGCTGCCGCCGCCGCCTACGAACGCGCGGCCCGCGCCGGCGCCCCCCCCGGCGATACGCTCATCTTTATGCCGGGGGCCTACGAAATCCAGCGCACCATCGAGGCCTTGCGCCATGCCCCGGCCGCCAAAGGCGCGCTGCTCCTACCCCTCCACGGCGAACTGCCACCGCACGAGCAGGATGCCGCCGTGGCCCGCCACGATTGCAAAAAAATTGTCGTGGCGACCAATGTCGCGGAAACATCGCTGACCATTGACGGCATCCGCCTCGTGATTGATTCCGGCCTCGCGCGCGTGGCGCGCTTCGATCCGTGGCGCGGCATCAATACGCTGCTGATTGAGCACATTTCGCGCGCGGCGGCGGACCAACGCGCCGGCCGGGCCGGGCGGACCGCCCCGGGCCGCGCCATCCGCCTCTGGACCGAATCGGAACACGCCGGCCGCGCCACCCACGATCTGCCCGAAATCAAACGCGTGGACCCGGCGGAAATCCTGCTGACGCTCAAGGCGCTGGGTGTGGATGACGTGGCCGCCTTCCCGTGGCTGGAACCGCCCGAGCCGCGCGCACGGGACCGCGCGCTGACGCTGCTGCGCGATTTGGGCGCGCTGGATGCCACCGGCGCGCCAACCCCCGTGGGCCTGCGGATGCTGAATTTCCCCGTGCATCCGCGCTACGCGCGAATGCTGCTGGCGGCCGCCGAACGCGGCGCGGTGCGCCCCGTGGCGCTGATGGCGGCCATCGCCCAAAGCCGACCGCTGCTGGTGCGCAACGCGGGCCGCCAGGCCACCGAGCAACGGCGCGATATTCTCGGCGAGGCCGGCGGCTCGGACCTGTTTTTGCTGATGCGCGCGTGGAATTATGCCCGGCACCATCACTTCGATCTGCACCGGTGCCGGAAGCTGGGCATCCATGCCGCCGCCGCGCGGCAGGTCGGCCCCGTCTGGGATTATTTTTTGCGCATCGCGGCGGCGCAACAACTGCCGCTGGAAACCACGCCTCCCGAAGATGCCGACGTGGCCAAGTGCATCCTGCTGGGATTTTCCGATCAGGTGGCGCGGCGGCTGGACCGGGGCACGCTGCGCTGCGAACTGGTCCATCAACGGCGCGGCGAACTGGCCCGGGAATCCATCGCCGACCAGGCCCCCTTGCTGGTGGCGAACGAAATCAGTGAAATCGGCCGGAGCGATGGCGAAATCAATGTGCTGCTCACCCAGGCCACCGCCATCCGCGAGGAATGGCTGCGGGAATTGTATCCCGATGATTTCAGCGCCCGCATCACGGTGCAATGGGATGCCGCCGCCAAGCGCGTGGTGGCCCGGCAGGAGGTGGTGTTTCGCGATTTGGCGCTGGAGTCGCGCCCCTGCGAAACGCCTCCCGGCGACGAAGCCGCGCGGCTGCTCGCCAAGGCAGTCCTGTCCGGCGCGTGCGCCCTCAAGCAGTGGGATCGCGCCGTGGACCAATGGATCGCCCGCGTCAACCTCCTCGCCGCGGCCTGCCCCGACTGGCAGATTCCGGCCTACGACGAAGCCTCCCGCGAACTGTTGATCCAGCAAATCTGCCACGGCGCGGTTGCCCACAAGGAAATCAAGGACCGCCCCGTCCTGCCCGCCGTGAAATCGCTGCTATCCCCCGCGCAGATTGCGCTGGTGGAAAAACACATGCCCGAGCGCGTCGCGCTCGCCAACGGCCGCGCGGTCAGGGTGCAGTACGCCGACACTGCGGAACCATTCATTTCCGCCCGCATCCAGGAACTGTTCGGAGTGGAGTCATTGCCCACGCTCGCCGCCGGCCGCATCCCGCTCGTACTTCATATCCTCGCCCCCAGTCAGCGCCCGGTGCAGATCACCAAGGACCTCCCCGGCTTCTGGCGGGACCACTACCCCCGCATCAAACAGGAACTCCGCCGCAAATATCCCAAACACGAATGGCGCTAGCCGAATCAGGTTCCAGCCACCCCATCAGTCCGTTTTATTAATTTATAGGACCGACCCCTTGGCTTGGCTTAGTTTTACCTTTACTCAATGATTGTCCAACGGACCGAGCGGTTCATGATTTCATCGAGAAACTTGAACTGTCGGTCGTATTCTTCAGCCGATACTTGTCCACGCTGATATTTCCTTCGAAGGGTGATATATCGCTTGAATGCATCCACTTGCTCTCGTAAATCTGGGCTCATTACTTGCTCCGTAATAACACGATTAGTCAATATACCGGGATATTGAATGATGTCATCCAATGGTGCGGCTTCTCGATCATACTCCTCTTGTGTAATGGCCCGCATTTCCATACGCCCGCGAAGAATTAATTTCTTCTGAAATGCATTCACCCGCGCCTGCAGGTCCGGATCCTCGGCCATATGCGACGCCACTTCGGGGGGATTATCGTTCGAATATGCTATGGGTTCGTGAATAATTTCATCCAGAGATGCTTTTTGCCGCAGAAATTCTTCTTCTGTGATGTGTCCAGCCTTAAATTCCCTGCGTAAGGTTATCCGCTGAAGAAGCGCTTCGACCTGTGCACTCCGGTTTGTATCGGCATCCTGTTCTTGAGTGGAAAGATTTTCGCTTGCCTGTGGCTCCTGATTAAAAACCGGGTCTGTAGTTGCGTGTATATCTGTCATTTGTTGAGCATACGCAGCTACAAATACAAGGAGCAAGCATGCCCCAAGATGTACGATTTTTTTCATAATATTCTCCGATTATTTCAAACCCCTACGGACATATTCTTCTTCCTGTAGGGATCCGTTCTCCACATTGCCCGAACCCATACAGAATTTCGTTGGCAAAATCAGGGCAATGGTCTCGATGCCTCTCATAAAACCGGTCTAGCGCGTATTGAAATGCTGTATACAGGACTCCATGTATATAAGCATTTATTGCGTCGCATGTGTTAAATATCGTATCGTCTTCTGCAATATCTTCATTCCATGCATCAATGAATTCGCAATACATATCGTAGTGCTTTTGTTCATGCATTATTGCATCGTCTTTTTCAAATTGGGCGAGAGGGTTACATTCACCTTTTGCAAAGGAGCAATTATCTGCCATAACAGGCAAACACGATAATATTAACATATCGGCTTCGAAATAAAATTGCCCCCCTACGCGATATTGCTTACAGCCCGCGTCAACACATATAGATTCACAATGAAGATCACCCCAAATGTGCGGTATCAATTGACCCCATGTATCGTGGTCATTATGCCGGAGCGGATACGGAACTTCTGTCCGGGTGAGATGCGATGAGCATTCTGAAGGTATGTCACGACTTGTATATCCCTCTCCAGTAATTTTCCCGACCACTTCCGGTCCAGCGGTGATTTCAGCGCAATTGGTGTCGCTTGGGGTGGCCTTGGTGGAGAAGAGTACGTCTATGGAAAACGGCCCCTTGGGTACGGTGTATTTGAATGATGCCGTCTCGCCCTGGCCGGAAGCCGGCTCCGTCGTCAATCCGGCGGTCGTCCAATTCCATTCGATCGTCTGGGTGATCGTCTCCTCTTCAGGCGGCTCGCCGCCGCAGCCTTCGATGCTCGGTTCATAGTACTTCCGCCCGTCCTCGGCCGTGTAGCCCGCCGTAATGCTGTCGGTCATCTCTCCGCCCTCCAATACGCAATAGCAGTTGCTTTGCACCGTGTTGCTCATGCTGAACGTGGGGCATTCCCGCGTGAGAATCCACTCGAACTTCGGCACCGGCTTGGGCGGGCTGTCGCTGTCGCATTTCCAGCAATCGCTTTCACCGGGGTCGTGGGGGTCGCTGCAATCCACATCGGGATCGCCCCAGGCGTCGGGAAAGGGGTGATCGGGATTGCCCCCGTAGTTGAAGGTTTCGCCTGCGGCTCTTAGTGCCCCGCTCCACGCCAACGCTGCGACGAGCGCAACCGGAATCCATTGGCTCAGTTTGCTCATGCTGCCTCCTCTTCAGTATTTCAGTTCAGACAGGGGTTTGGCTTGCTCAAACAGGCTGCGGACGTCCTGTTCCGCTGCGCCGGCCACGGTGGTATCCTGGATGCGAACGTTGGCTTCGCTGCTGATGGACAGCCCGGCGGTGGTCAGGTTGGCGCTGCCCAACCACACTGTTTCGCCATCCACCACGACCAGTTTCTTGTGCATGACTTTGTAGGCCTGCATGAAGCGGACCTGGACATTACCCGTCGCCAGCGTGCTGGCGAAATTCAGCACCGCACGCTTGAGAAACGCGCTGGTGCCCGGCCCGAATTCCGTGACGAAGGCGACCTCGATTCCCTCCTGCGACTTTTGCCGCAGCACGTCATAGAACTCCCCCAAGGGACCGTAGAGTCCTTCGGACATGTTGTAGGTGGCGATCAGTATGCTCTTGCGCGCTTTCTTGACGCCTTCGAGCAGATCGGCGCCGAACGCGGTTTGCGGCAGGAAGGCGGTTTTAACCGTTGAACCGGAATTGGCATCCGCCGGGCGTCGAGCAGGAGGAGTGCTCGCTGATGCGCGCCACAGCAATTGCACCGCGGATTTGTCGATCCAGCGGATTTGGCCGTCCGGAAAGCGCCACTGGTGGCGCAAGGACTGGCCAGCCAGCCATTGCCCGGCCAGAAGCCGGCCATCGCGAAGCAGGATTCGGTCACCGCTTTCGGTCATGAATTCCTCCCTCACGCGGGTCCAGCTGGCGGCGGATGGCGCCGGAACGGCTTCGGCTTCAAGCAAAGCGGTCTGTTCCAGGCGCTCGCGGGACGGGAGGGATTGCAGGCGGCGCAGGAGATCTATTTCCGCCTCCCACTGCTGGCGGGTACGCATGTCGTCCACCATCCGGCGACCGAGCACGTAGTCCGCCCAGCGGGGATCGGGCTGCGGCAGATCGAGCAGGACGCTTGCTTCGTATACCCGCTTGCCGGAGAGTGCGCCTTCCGACCAGTTGTGGGAGCCGATCAGAACCCGTCTCAGGTCGGCCACGACCAGCTTGTCGTGCTGGGCACCATTGGGGATGCTCAACCGCACGTCGACCCCGGTGGCACGCAGCCGTTCCGCCCAAGCGGAGTGCATATCTCCCAGCCGGTCCTTGCCGCCGGGGGGCGTATAGAGTCCGAGGTAGACATAGACCCCGCGAGCAGCGGCGCAGCTCATTTCCCGCACAAGAGCGGCTTGCGCTTCTCCCGCCGTTTCCGGTGCCGGGAAGGCATACATCAGCATGAGCAGGCTCTGGTCGGCGGTTCGGATCACGTCCAGAAGGGCAGGCAGATATTGCTCGTCGGGCAGATAGCGAGCTTGGGCCTCGAATTCAAAAGCCTCGAACGGAGGTCTCGCCAAGGCGGTGAAATTCGTGCGGGGGCCGGTCGGCGGCAAACGGCCGCAGCCTTCCACCGGCACCTCGCCGGCGGCGGCTACGGGCGGATCGAAAGACGTGCAATGGACCGCCACCTGATCCAGAAAGGTTCGGTAGTACGCGGCCATGTCGGAAGAATGGAAGCAAAGGATATCTTCGATGTTCATTCCCATGGCCGCTTTGGTCCAATTGGCCGATCCGGTCCAGACCTGGCGGTCGTCCACCACCAGCGTTTTAAGATGCAGGCTGTGGCGGTCGCCTCCATAAATTCCGACTTCGCAGCCCGCCTCGGCCAAGTCATGCAGGATTCCCATGAACCCGCCCTCGCGCATCTGGATGTCGAACAAGGCCCGCACACGCACTTGAGGATTTTGTGCCTGGTCGGCGAGTGCCTGGACCAGTTCCGGCTGGTTCAACAGATACATCCCCACATCGATGCGGTTGGTGGCGGATCGAATGGACGCTGCCAAGGCTTCGCTAACACCCGGTTCAAAAGTGAACCAAGCATCCATGTTCCCTTCCCCGGTGCGGGACAAGACATCCATCCTCGATGGCCGGAACGTCCGGGAGCGGGGACCTGCCAGGCCCCGATGGTTCCCCCCCGGCGCGGCAGGTACCGGCCAGCGCATGTTTCGGTACCGTTTTGCAAGCTGACGCGGATCTTCGCCGCCATAAGCCACGATCGGCGTCGCCTCGGCAATCAGCCGGTTCATCTGTTCCCGGTACTTCTGCGCCAGAGGCGCGGAGCGCATGGACACCGTATCCTCAATGTTGGCCTCGAACGCCTGCCGCGTCCAATTGGCCGTGCCGCTGATCACGAGATCCTCGTCCACCACCATCGCCTTCAAGTGCATTTTCCCGGATTGAACCGTGACCACATAGGTTTCAATCCCGGCCAGAGCCATGCGTTCCAGAATCGGCCGTTGGGCGGGCTTGGCCATCTCGTCGTCAGTGATGAATCGCACCGTTACCCCGGGACGTTGTGCCACTAGGCAGAGTGCGTTGATAAGATCATCGTGGGTCAGGAACGCCATGGCCACGTCCACTTGCCGCCGGGCTCTTTGCAAGGCGCCCAAAATCAACGTCAGGGCATCCCCTTTGGGCGAAAAGGCGATTTGGGTTTCCTGATACTCAATCGGTTGCGCATGCAAAGTGCATGGCATAAGGAGGAACAGCCCTGCAACCCCCAAGGCCCATGCCCGTTGCTTGAATGACGCATACCTGTGAGAATCGGCTTGCTTTTCAGCCGCCTTGCGCTCGGAAGCTAATGGATATGATGTGCAGCGTGCAGCGTGCAGTGAACAGCTCGCGGCTTGGCGAGAGTCATAACTCTTTGCATTTGATATCCCCGAGTTCTCGCATTGCAAAAATACTTATACGAGACAGCACGAGGGGCGGTCAACTATCAAGTCTTGGTTTCCGTTTGGCACTTTTCCGTATTTTTCCGCTTTGTTTTTCAGCTGGCATGCTGACGTCTATCGGTGCACCCGCTGGGCCAAATCGGCCACCCCATTTTGCCCGCCGTCAAGTCCCTGCTCTCCCCCGCACAGATTGCACTGGTGGAAAAACACATGCCCGAGTGCGTCGCGCTCGCCAATGGCCGCACCGTCAAAGTTCAGTATGCCGCCCCCTAGGCTCGCCCCCTTAGCTGAAGCTAGATGCCGCAGACGCGGTCCAAATGGCGGGTCAAAACCGATTGGGCTTGAGCCCAGCCCAGTTTCAGTTTGCCTTGGTCGGTCAACAACTCGGCCAGCTCACGGATGGCCTGTTCATGCTCCGCGCCCGTGAGCGTCCGCAGGCGTTGACTCAGCTCCTGACGCCGGCGGTCCAGATTGCGTTGCCAAATACGCACGATCAAATCCTGCGCGGCTTTTTCCACGCCAAAGTCGGCATCGCCCCCGCGAATTTTAGCCGGCGCATTGACCACCTGCGCGGCGAGGACTTGCGCGGCCTCGCCGGCATCGGCCACCGCCGCCATGAGGTCGGGTTCTTCTTCGGCCAGCGCTTGAATGACCGCCCGGCACGTGGGATCGGTCAACAGCGGGTAGGGAATCCACTGGCGCACGAGGCCGGCCACTTCCGGCGAGCCCTGCGCACCCAGCAGCATGGCCAACTCGATTTCGTCCACCGGCGGGGCGGCGGCGGGAGTTGCCGATGATTCCGCGGCAGCGGGAGCCGGGCGGAACTTTCGCCGGACAGCCGCGCGCAAGTCGCGGCGTAGCGCGTCATAGCCGATGCCCAGCCCCGTGGCGGCTTCGCGCAGCATCTGTTCAGCTTGCACCGCGCTCGGCGCGCGGGTGGCCAAATCCACCGCGGCGCGCGTGGCTCGCAACAGACCCTCCGGGGTGCGCACGTCTTCTTTCGCGCGCTGCACATCCAGCAGAAAACCCATGGTGGTTTGCATCTTGTCCAAGAGCGCCTGAAAAGCCTCCGGCCCCTGCTGCCGAATCAGCGAGTCGGGGTCCTCGCCCGGCGGCAGCGCCGCGAGCGACACCGCCAAACCTTCCGCAATCAGCAGCTCGGCGGTGCGGAGCGCGGCCTTCTGGCCGGCTTCGTCGGCATCCAGCACAATCAAGATGTGATCCGCATAGCGCTTGAGCACCGCGGCGTGCTCGCTGGTGAACGCCGTGCCCTGCGCAGCCACGGTATTCGTGAAGCCGCCAATATGGCAACGGATGCAATCAATCTGCCCTTCCACCAACACCGCTTGCCGCGCCTCCAGAATGGCGCGCTTGGCTTTGTCCAAGCCAAACAAAATGCGGCTTTTGCGAAAGGCTGGCGTTTCCGGCGTGTTGACATATTTGCCAACGCTCTTGTCCTCGCTTTGCAGAATGCGCCCGCTGAATCCCACGGCGCGGCCCAGTTCATCGCGGATGGTGAACATCACGCGCCCGCGGAAACGGTCGTAGAGGTGGCCCGCCTCGTTGCTCACCAGGAGGCCGGCGGCGGCCAGAATCTCGCGTTGGTTGGCGGCGCGCGCGCCGGCCTGGTCGCTCAGAAAACCGTAGCCTTCCGGCGCCCAGCCGATGCCCCACTCTTTCCATACATCCAGGCCCAGCGCGCGCCCGTTCAAATAGTCGCGCGCGGGTGCGGCATCGGCGCTTTGCATCAGCTCTTTCAGATAGCGCTTGGCGGCGGCTTCGTTGGCGGCAAACAGCGCGTCTTTGCCCGGCCCCTCCGGCGCGTCCGGGCGCCCCTCCTCCAAGCGCAGCGTGATGCCCGCGCGATTCGCCAGCATCCGCACCGCGGTGGGAAAGTCCACGTGGTCATAGAGCATCACAAACTTGAAAACGTCGCCGCCGGCACCGCAGCCGAAACAGTGGAACGCCTGCCGCGCCGGATTGACGTGGAACGACGGCGTTTTTTCCTTGTGGAACGGACACAGCGCCTTCGCGGTCTGCCCCGTGCGTTTGAGCTGAATGTAGGAGCCGATGATGTCGGCAATGTCCAGCGCGTGGCGGATTTGATCAATGGTATCTTTGGAAACCATCGCCGCCATGGCCGGTTACTCCGCCGCCGGAAACAGGGGCGCGTACTCGTTGTGGCCTTCCACGGGGGTGGGCTCCGGCAGCGGCGGCAGAATGGCGTGCGGCTCCACCCCGCCGGGAATATCCGCCGGCAGCATCCGCGCGCGCGCCGCCACCTCGTTGTATGTCGCCACCAGATACGGCAGCGCGGTGCGCCCGGTCGCGGAGTGATACATGACTTCGCGCTGCACCCACGCCGACGGCACAAAACTCGCCGCGAGCAAAATCACCAGAAAAACCGCGCCCTGCCGGACCGCGCCCACCACCAGCCCGCCCAGCCGCTCCGCCCAGCCCTTGAACGCAAAGGTCATCAGCGAACCCAGCGCAATCCGCAACAGCCGCATCCCCAGCAGCGTCGCCAACGTCAGCGCCACCACCGCCGCCAGCCGGGTGATTTCCTCATTCCACTCCCAGCGCGCGCAGGCCCACGCCGCCAGCGGCTCATACGCCAGCCGCGTCACCAGCACGGCCACCACCAGGCTGATCAGCGTGGCCAGTTCGTACGACAAACCCCGAATCAGCCCCATCACCGCGCCATACAGCAGCACGGCCAGAAACAGCCAATCCACCCAATTCCATGTTGCCCAATCCACCCTCGCCTCCTTGCGTCAGAGTGCCAACGTTTCGCCAGACCGGGGCTCCACATCAATCTCGCAGCCGAGCATCTGCTCATCCTCGAACAAAAAACGGCCCTCAAACTTGCGGTTGGCCAGCACCAGCGGCATCCACACCCGATCATCGGCCCACATTTGGTTGTAGGGCATTTCGCGTTCATCAATCCACAGCGGGATGGCTTCGGGCGTCTCGGTGGGAATGCCGTCATAGGTGGCCGCCGTGAACACATGGCACCGCAGGGAGTAGCCATTGGTGAATTCAAAGTTCAGCACGCCCGCTTCCGTCGGCTCAAAGGGCGTCACGTTCAATTCCTCCTGCGCCTCGCGGATGGCGCCCGCGCACGGGGTTTCGCCCGGCTCCACGCGCCCGCCGGGCGCATTGATCAGGCCCGCGCCCATGCCCTGCAACTTGCGAATCAGCAGCACCATGCCATCCATGCGGATGAACATCAACGTTGCCGTCTCCCGTGGCTGCCACTGCGTCCAATCAATATCCGAAAATTTCACACGACTCCTTCCACCAGCGGGCACGTTACCACACTCCCGCCCCCGCGGGAAAGCCGCATGGTCCACCGGCCGCCGACTGCGGGCCTATTGTACGCGCTGAATAAACTCGCCCGTCCGGGTGTCCACCCGCACGCGCTCGCCCTGCGCCATGTATTCCGGCACCTGCAACTCCAGGCCGGTTTCCAGCTTCGCCGTTTTGGTGCGCGCGGTCACGCTGGCGCCGCGCATCGCTGGCGCGCACTCCACAATCGTCAGCTCCACGGCATCGGGCAACTGAATGCACAGCACCTTGCCCTCCTGCGTGAGCGCCTTGATGCCCTCCATGCCGTCCACCAAAAACGGCACCGCGTCATCAATCTCGTCGGCCATCAATTCAAACTGGCTGTAGTCCTCCACATCCATGAACGTGAAGCGGTCGCCCTCGCGAAAACTGAACGACACCTGCCGCGTCTCGAAGTCCGTTTCCTTCACCGGGTCGTCGCCGCGGAAGGTCTGATCCAGCTTGGCCCGCGTGCGGACGTTGCGGAAACGAATCTTGTACAGCGTGGCCGCGCCCCGCGCCGAAGGCGTTTGCACCCGCAACTGCGCCACCACGTGCGGCTCGCCGTTCAGCTCCACCACACTGTTTTTCGTCAAATCACACGCCTTGATCATGCCCGCTGCTCCCGTCAAATTTTTTGATTTCGCGACTTTTTATCCTTTGTCAAATTAGGTTTTTCTGTCATGTATAGTCAATGACAAGCTTGCGTTGCGGTGACTCATGGCCAAGATGATTGCAGAGCGAAGCTGGCGCTTCCCCAACCGGATGCCCGCGCTGACCACGGTGGTGCGGGAAGTGGCGGCGTGGATGGAGGCCATCCCCTGCTCCAATCGCGCCAAGTATTCCGCCACCCTCACCGTCGAGGAAATGGGCTCCAATATCGTCAAGTATGCCTACGACGACAACGACGAGCACGAAATCTATCTGCACCTCGTCGCCCAGCAGGGCGTGGTCGAAATCACCTTCGAGGATGATGGCCACCCCTTCGACCCCACCCGGCAGCCGCCCCCCGACATTGATCAAATCGTCGCGGCGCCCAAATCCGGCGGCCTCGGCATCGAACTCGTCCGGCGCATCAGCGAAAAGATGCACTACTTTTACCACAACAACCGCAATCGGCTGACGGTGGCCATCCGCCTCCTGGAAGCAACCGATACGCAATGCCTCGCGTACATCTGAAAAGGATTCTCACCATGAATGGGCTCCGCCTCCTCGCTCTTGTCTTGCCGCTCGCCCTGTTCAGCGCCGGCTGCGCCACCACCCCCTCCCAGCGCATTGAGCAAAATCAGGAACTGTTCGACACCTTCCCCGTCGCCGTCCAAGCCCGCATCCGCGGCGGCCAGGTGGATATCGGCTTCCAGCCCGACATGGTCCGCATGGCCCTGGGCGATCCGCAACGCAAACAGGTGCGCCGCACCGCCGCCGGCACCAGCGAAATCTGGCTCTATATGGACACCCTCCGCCGCTACGAACGCCAGCGCGTGGACATTGACGGCATCAGCCTCGTCGGCCCCGGCGGCCTGCGCTCCATGGGCGGCAGCGCCTGGATCAACGTGGCGCAAACCCTGGCCTTCATCCGCACCCGTGTGGAGTTCCTCAACGGCGTCGTCAGCGCCATCGAAGAATCCCCGCCCGAAACACCCCAATAACCGCCCGGAGGTGCCGCCCGCCGCCCCGCTTGCCCCCCCCCCCCTTGGCCCAAGCCGTAGCGCCCACCACCCGCCATGAACATCGTCTGCGCCACCAGCGTCACCCAAGCCCGCGAAGCCTTTAGCGCCCTCGGCCACCTCACCCTCGTCCCCGACCGCGAAATCTCCCGCGCCCACCTCGCCGCCGCCGATGCCCTCATCGTCCGCTCCAAAACCAACGTCAACGCCGACCTCCTCGCCGATACCCCCGTCAGCTTTGTCGCCACCGCCACCGCTGGCGCCGACCACTTCGATATCCCCTGGCTCAACCAAGCCGAAATCTGCTGGACCTCCTCCCCCGGCTGCAACGCCAACGCCGTCGCCGAATACGTCACCACCGCGCTGACCCTCCTTGCACGGCGGCACACCGCGCTCCTTCCCGGCCGAACCCTCGGCATCATCGGCTGCGGCCATGTCGGCCGCCGCGTCGCCGAAAAAGCAGGCCTGCTCGGCCTGCGCCCCCTGCGTAACGATCCCCCACTCGCCCTGCAAACCAACAGCGCCGATTACCTCCCACTCGCCGACGTCCTGCCCCACGCCGATATCCTCACCCTGCACGTCCCGCTCGAATCCGGCGGCCCCTTCCCCACCCGCCACCTTGCCGATTGCCGCTTTTTCGAGAAACTCAAACCCGGCGCCTGGTTCATCAACTCCGCCCGTGGCGAAGTCGTGGACTCCGACGCCCTGCAATGCGCCCTCGATCACCACCTCATCGCCGCCGCCGCCCTCGATGTCTGGGATGGCGAACCCCACCTGGCCGACACCCTCAAAAACGCCGTGGACTTCCTCACTCCCCACATCGCCGGCTACACCCTCGAAGGCCTCCTCAACGGCACCCTCCACTGCTACCGCCGACTCTGCCAATTCCTCGAAGTCGAACCCACCTGGACCCCCGACCCCCGCCTGCTCCCCCCCACCCCCTTCATCGCCATCGAAGCCGCCCACCGCGCCGACGACGACGTTCTCGCCGACCTACTCGCCGCCGCCTGCCCCATCCCCTGCGACACCCGCGCCTGGCGCGCCGACATGGCCACCCCCGACCCCGCCGAACTACGCCAGCGCTTCGACCGCTTCCGCAAAAAGTACACCTCCCGCCGCGAGTTTTCCGCCATCCGCATCCACCTCGCCCACGCCACCCCCTCCCTGCTCGAAACCGTCGCCGCCCTCGGCTTCCAAGTCTGCGCCCACTCGCCATGACCAGCCCCGCTCAAGTTTTAGGATTTGTTTGTCCACTGTCCGCCGTCCGCAGGACGTGGAAGCGGAGGATTTCTTGCGGATTTTGGCGGGGCTGTTGCGCAAAAATAACCGGTGGACTTTCCGATGATGGCGCAGGGCGGACGACCCGAGCAGGACTCGTGTCCGCGAGTGGTCGGGCGCCGTGCGCCAGCGCGGAAAAGATGCCGGTTGGTTTTTGCGCCGCCAAAACCCTCAAGAAATCCTCCCCTCTTCACCCCACCTCCGCCACCCCATGACCACCCCCGCCCCCACGCCCACGCCCCCGCACCCCACGCGCCACCAACCAACAGAACCCATCAGGAACGCAGGAAACACAGGAACCGACAGCAGCCAATCTCCGCCCCCATGACTAGCCCCGTCCACCATCCAGGTTTTTCGCTTCCATTGTCCGCCGTCCGCAGGATGTGGAAGCGGAGGATTTCTTGCGGATTTTGGCGGGGCTGTTGCGCAAAAATAACCGGTGGACTTTCCGATGATGGCGCAGGGCGGACGACCCGAGCAGGACTCGTGTCCGCGAGTGGTCGGGCGCCGTGCGCCAGCGCGGAAAAGATGCCGGTTGGTTTTTGCGCCGCCAAAACCCTCAAGAAATCCTCCCCTCTTCACCCCACCTCCGCCACCCCATGACCACCCCCGCCCCCACGCCCACGCCCCCTCCCCTCACCTTCACCCTCGACCACCGCGCCCCCCGCCTCGACACCTACCTCGCCACCACCCACCCCACCATTACCCGCTCCCGCTGGCAACAACTCATCAAATCCGGCACCCTCACCCTCAACGGCCACCCCATCCTCAAACCCAACACCCCCCTCGCCCCCGGCGACACCCTCACCTACACGCCCCCCCCCCCCGCCCCCACCGCCCTCACCCCCGCCGCCATCCCCCTGGCCATCCTCTACGAAGACGCAGACATCCTCGTCATCAACAAACCCGCCGGCCTCGTCGTCCACCCCGCCCCCGGCCACAGCGGCGACACCCTGGTCAACGCCCTCCTGCACCACTGCGTCAACCTGCAAGGCATCGGCGGCGAACTCCGCCCCGGCATTGTCCACCGCCTCGACAAGGACACCACCGGCGTCTTGGTCGTGGCCCAGAACGAAGCCGCCCACGCCGCGCTCGTCGCGCAATTTGCCGGCCGCACCACCCACAAGGAATATCTCGCATTGGTGTGGGGCGCCCCCGCCAAGCCCCGTGGCGAAATCAACCAACCGATTGGCCGCCACCCCGTCCACCGCAAAAAAATGGCCATTACCGTCAAAGGGCGCGCCGCCCTCACGCGGTATGAAGTCCTCGCCAGCGGCCCCCGCGCCGCGCTGCTGCGGTTGGAAATTGAAACCGGCCGCACCCATCAAATTCGCGTTCATTTGGCCCATCTGGGCCATCCCGTGGTCGGCGATACCACCTATGGCCGCGCCCGCCCCCCCCTCCCCCCCGGCGCCCCCCCCATCACCCACCAGATGCTCCATGCCCACCAGCTACACATCACCCACCCCCGCACCCACGCCCCCCTCGCCTTCACCGCCCTGCCCCCCCCCGACTTCCTCGCCCTCCAGCGACACCTCATCCCATCGTCACCCCCATAGCCTCGCCGGCTGCACCAAATCAACGGCGACTAAACAATGTTTTGGTGGTTG
>CAZNGD010000010.1:0-16478 GCA_964572295.1 uncultured Verrucomicrobiota bacterium | reverse complement strand
GCGGCGGGGGCGGCGGCGGAATTGTTCTCTCCGAAGATTTCTCGGGCTTCACCACTGTCAGCGGCAGCGTTGATCGAGCCAGTAGCTTAAACACCTACCTGCAAACCCCCGGCTGGACCGGCTCCAAGGTCTATGAAGACGGGGGCCGCGCCAAGCTCGGCGCTACTTCCGACCTCGGCTACATTGTGACGCCCACCGTGGACCTCTCGGGCGGCGACGCCACGCTGACCTTCGATGTCGCGCAATACGGCACCGATGGCGGCTCGATTGAAGTCCTCCACGCCGCCAATGGCACCTCGTTCTCGAAGGTGGGCTCCGATTTGACGCTTCCCGCCACCATGACCGCCCAAAGCATTCCCATCACCGGCGGCACCGCCAACTCCAAGATCAAGTTCTCCGCCAAAGCGGCATCCAAAAACCGCTTCTATCTCGACAACGTGGAAATCACGGCGGGTTCGGGCGGCGGCGGCGGTTCGGGCAGTTTTGTCGCCGGCTATGAAGACCGCGATGTCGGCAACGTAACCACCTTCGCCGTCACCGGCCTGACCGAAAACGTGACCTACTACTACCGCGTACTCGCCTACGACGCCACGGACGACAGCGACTACTCCGCCATCACCAACGTCACCACCGTCGCCGCGCCGCCCTTGGCCGCGCCGGTGATCCAGGCGGCCAGCGGCGTGCAGGCGGAGCAGTTCAACGCCAACTGGCTCGCCGCCGGCGGCGCGCTGGGCTATCAGCTTGACGTCAGCACCAACGAGACCTTCAGCGGCGGCGGCGGCGTAAGCACGCGCGAATTGCTGGCGACCAACGCGGCGTCGTCCACCTCCATCCAAACCGGCGGCTGGAGCGCCACCGACACCGCTGGTACCCCCTATGTCCAGATGCTCAAGGCCACCGCCACGATTCTCTCGCCCGCCTTCTCGACCGTCGGGTTCACCAACCTGACCGTGGACATGATGGCGCGCACCTTTGGCGGGGTGAATGCCGCTCACAACCTCATCACCGTGTCCATTTCCACCAACAACGGCACGGCGTGGAACGCCCTGGGAACGGCGCTGCCGACCAGCAGCTCCATGGCGAGCATGGCCACGCTGACGGACGAGACCCACCTCGGCCACGCGGAAACCCGCCTGCGCTGGCAGACCCTCGGCGGGAACGGCAGCATTGGCGCCGGCGTCCAGCAACTGCACGTCCGCGGCTGGACATCCGGTGCCGCAGGCTCCGATTTCGTGGCGGGCTACGAAAACCGCGACGTCGGCAACGTCACCACGTTTGCGGTGACGGGGCTGGTGGAAGGCGTGACGTACCACTATCGGGTGCGGGCGTACAACGCGAGCACCACCACAGTCAATTCTGCGGTGACCAGCGTGGTGACGAGCGCCAGCGCGCCGACGCAGCCGCAGTTCGATACGTTTACCTTCCCGCCCAATGCGACACCGGCGGCGACGTTTGCGTCGGTCGCGGGCGTCACCTATCAACTGCAATACACCACGGACCTGCTGGCGAACCCGCCGGTGTGGACTGTGGCGGATACGGAGGTGGGCACTGGCGCCAACGTCACGTTGGAAGACACCAACGCGGTGGATTCGCGGCGTTACTACCGCATTGTGATCCCATAAGCGGGTGTCATCCCGCTGAAGGAGCGGCCCGGTTGCGTTGAAACGCGACCGGGCCGATTTCCATGCCGCAGACCGGGTGGATTTATCCGCGCAGGTTGTCCGCGTTGACGAGCTTGCCGTTGGCGATCACGTATTGGGGGGCCTTGTGCCAGCGGAAGGCTTCGCAAACCGACTTGGCATCGAGAACCACCAAGCTGGCGTTATTCTTTTCCTTCAGCTCAAACTTCGGCAAGTTGATGCACTTGGCGGGGTTGACGGTGACCAGGTCATAGAGGGTTTCCATTTCCGGATAGGTGGTCATCCAGAGCAGGTGGGAGGCAAGGAAGGCCACTTCGAGCATATTGTTGCGGCCATAGGGGTAATAGGCATCGGAGATGTCGTCCTGGCCCAGACACACGAGGTTGCCTTCGGCCAGCAGTTCCTGCACGCGGGCGTGGAGGGGGCCGGTATGGGGATCGCTGACCACGCCCATGCCCGCTTGGCGGAGCAGGGCGGCGACTTTCTTGAAATAGGGGGTGGGATAGAGGCTCATGGCGCGGGCGTGGTGGGCGAGGTTGCGGCCCACCCGGTTTTCCTCGATGGTGCGCACGGCGAGCATTTCCAACGTTTTGAGGGTTGGGTCGCCGGCATCGTCCACGAGCATGGAGATATCGGTATCGTAGGCGATGGCCAGCTTCATCATTTCATCAATATGGAGTTGTTCATCCTTTTCGGTGAACTCGATCCAGGGGATGCCGCCGACGACATCGGCGCCGAGGTCCATGGCCTCCTTCATGAGGTCCACGGTGCCGGGTTCGCGCACCACGCCGTCCTGCGGGAAGGCGCAGACCTGCACCTCCACGATGCCCTTGAACTCATCGCGGGCCTTGAGCAGCGCCTTGAGGCCGATGAGCTTGGCCTTGGAATCCACATCGGCAAACGCGCGGATATGCAGATTGCCGTGGAGGGCGGCCAGTTTGAGCGCCTTGCGGACGTTGGGGAGGATCCATTTTTCGTTGTAGCTTTCCTTGACGCGCGCGGCGAGTTCAATGGCCGTCATGGCACCGCCCATATCCGCGCCGTGGTAGGCGCGCAGGGCGAGCGAGTCCATTTTCTCGAGCGTATAGACCTTGCAGAGGTGCAGGTGGGTGTTGACGAATGGCTCGGTGACGAGGTTGCCCCCGGCATCAATGACCCTGCCCGCCCGGCCGCGAATGGGCTGCTTGGTGATCTTCCGGATGACGCCTTTTTCGATGGCGATGTTCCAGAGTCCGGCCTTGCGGCGAAGCTGCGCATTTTTGATGAGGATGTCGTACATGGCGGGCCTTTCCAGGGTTAGAGGTTCAACACTTTACAGTACACATTCGTGGCGCGGTGGGCATCAGGAGGCCGGGGGCGGGGCGGGGGCGGCGGCATCGCCGCAGGCGGGGCATTGCGGATTACGGCGGGCCCGCACGGCGCGGAATTCGACTTCGAGGCCGTCGTAGGTCAAAATGGCATCGGTGAGCAGATTGCCGATGCGGGCGAGCCATTTGATGGCTTCGACCGCTTGCAGGGAGCCAATGACCCCGGGAATGGCGCCGAGGGGGCCGGCGGTGCGGGCCTCGGCCGGGTCATCCTGCGGCGGGGGGGAGGGGTGGATGCAACGGAGGCAGGCCGTCTGCCCGGGGCAGACGGTCAGCACCTGCCCGCAGAAGCCGGCAATGCTGGCGTGGATGAAGGTTTTTTTCAGCGCCACGCAGGTATCGGAAATCAGATATTTGGCCGCGAAGTTGTCGGTGCAATCCAGAATCAGCTCATAGGGGGCGAACAGTTCCCGCGCGTTATCGGCGGTGAGATATTCCGCGTGGGAGGTGAAGCGCACGTGGGGATTCAGCGCGCGCAGCCGCCCGATGGCGGAATCCACCTTGGGGCGGCCGATATCCGGCGTGGCGTGCAGGATTTGGCGCTGGAGGTTGGAGATTTCGACCAGGTCGGGGTCCATCAAGCCGATCTGGCCGACTCCGGCGGCGGCGAGATAATAGAGCACGGGTGAACCGAGGCCGCCGCAACCGACCACCAGCACGCGGCCGGCGCGCAGGCGGAGTTGGGCGGTTTCGCCGAAACCGGGCAGATCAAGGTGGCGGGCGTAGCGCTGGCGTTCTTCGTGTGCAAAAGGCATGGCGGCGTTATTTCAGAGGAAAGAGGGGTGAAACGACATCCCCGGAGGCCAGCGCCAGAAACACCACGCCGATGTATAGCAGCAGCAGCAGGACGCCGATCAAGGCGCTGATGATATACATCCAGCCCCAGGCGCAGAAAAAGGTGCGCAGCTTGGTGAAAAACGGCACCATTTCCGGCGCGATGAACGGCGCGCGGTCCAACGCCGCGCGCGCGCCCAGCAGGGCGATGCCCGCCACCAGCATGGGCAGGCCGAAGAGCATGATGGACGGCAGCAGGGCGCTGAGGATCAGCATGATGGCAATAAACGTCATCCAGCCGCGCAAGCCATCGGGCAGGGGCACTTTGCCCTCGCGGCCGGTGGGCGCTTGCAGGGCGGCGAAGGCCTGGCTGGCGGGAATCCAGTTGGCCAAGCCGTCATGCCACACCAGGGAAGCAGGAGGAAGCTCGCCGCCAATGAACTTGGCGCGCACATACGCTTCCTCTTGGGGGCCGACTTTTTCGCGGGTCTTCGGGTTGACAAAATACCAATTCGTCATGGCACTCTCCGGAAAACACACCATACGACAGGAGGCGGGGCAAAGGGAAGTCCCGATTCACCGCCGCAGAGGGCAGGTTGCCGCGCGCGGCGGCTAGACGCGAATCTGGCCGGTGCCGTGGATGGTATATTTATAGGTGGTCAGCTCTTCCAGCGCCATGGGGCCGCGGGCGTGAAGTTTGTCGGTGGAAATGCCGATTTCGGCGCCCATGCCGAACTCGCCGCCATCGGTAAAGCGCGTGGAGGCGTTGGCATAGACGCAGGCGGAGTCCACCTCGGCGAAAAACTTATCCTGAGCCTGCACATCCTCGGCGAGGATGACATCGGAATGGTGCGAGCCATGGCGGTTGATATGTTCGATGGCCGCGGCGAGCGAAGGCACGACGCCGATGGTTATGACGAGGTCGAGATATTCTTCCGCCCAATCCGTTTGCACGGCGGGGGCCAGGGTGGGGACGATGGCGCGTGAGGCCTCGTCGGCGCGCAGTTCCACGCGCTTGTCGCTCAGGCGCGCGGCCAGCTTGGGCAGGAACTCGGCGGCGATTTTTTCATGCACCAGAACTTTTTCCAGCGCGTTGCAGACGCCGGGGCGGCTGCACTTGGAGTTTTCGATGATGTCCAACGCCTTGGTCTGGTCGGCGCTTTCGTCCACGAAAGCGTAGCAAACGCCCTTGTAGTGTTTGATGACCGGCACATGGGCCTGTTCGGTGACGGCGCGGATCAGTTTTTCGCCGCCACGGGGAATGACGACATCCACGCGGCCCTGCAACTGGACCAGTTCGCGGATGGCATCATAATCGGTGGTGGTAATCAATTGAATGGAATTGGCGGGCAGGTTTTTCCGGGTGCCGCCCGCTTGCAGGGTATCCACCAGCGCCTTGTTGGATTCCAGCGCTTCCTTGCCGCCGCGCAGAATGACGGCGTTGGATGTTTTGAAGCACAGCGCCGCCGAATCCACGGTGACGTTGGGCCGGGACTCGAAAATGATGCCAATCACCCCGATGGGCGCGCGAATTTTTTGGATCACCAGCCCGTTGGGGCGAATCCAGCGCGAAATCCGTTGGCCGACGGGGTCTTTGAGCCCGATGAGGGACCGCACGCCGCTAATCATGGCATCCATGCGCTTATCGGTGAGCAGCAAGCGGTCGAGCATGGCATCGGAGAGCCCGGCCTCGCGCCCGGCGGCCATATCCCGCGCGTTGGCCTCCTTGATGCGGTCGCGGTTGGCCTCCAGCGACTCCGCCATGGCCTCCAAAATGATATTTTTGCGGCGCGAGCCGAGGGTGGCCAGTTGGCGGGCGGCGGCCACGGCCTGATCGCCCATTTGCAGCATGGTTTCGTGCAGATTCATCGGTTTTCTCCCATCCATTAGCGGAGCATAGTTCAGCGGGTTGGCGGTGTCAAAAGCACAAGGTTATCGCGGTGGATGACCTCGTCGGGCGCATCGGCGCCCAGCAGCTCGCGGATTTTGCCACTTTTGAGCCCCTTGAGCAGTTGGGTTTCGGTGCTGGAAAACTCGGTGAGTCCCTGCGCGATCCGCCGCCCGGCGGAATCCACAATTTCGATGAGATCGCCGGCATCATAATCGCCCGTGACGGCGCGAATGCCGACGGGCAGGAGGCTTTTGCCGCGCAGGAGCAGCGCATCGCGCGCGCCGTCATCCACGGTGACGTTGCCCTGGGCGTGGTGAAAAAACGCGACCCAGCGGCGGCGCAGGTTCAGGCCGCCGTTGGCGTTGGGTGCGCTGGCGCCGGGAATCAGCGTGCCGACATTGGCGCCCGCGACAATCTGCTGCAAAATGTCGGCCTTGCGGCCGTTGGCAATCACGACCGCCGTGCCCATGCGCGCAGCCTCTGCGGCGGAGGTCAGCTTGCTGGCCATGCCGCCGGTGGAAAACATGCTGCCTTTGCCCTGGGTGTGGCTGAGTGTGTCGGTGGTGACATCCGCCAAATAGGGCACGCGGCGACTGCGCCCCTTGCCATTGGGCGCATGGAAGCCGTTGACGGTGGTCAGCAGCACAAGCAAATCGGCTTCGACGAGCATCGCCGAGCGCGAGGCCAGGGCATCGTTGTCGCCAAACTTGATTTCCGCCACGGATACCACGTCGTTTTCGTTGACGATGGGAATAATGCCGTGTTCCAGCAGCTTGAGCATGGTATTGCGCGCGTTGAGGTGGCGGCGGCGGTGTTCCAGGTCGTCGTGGGTCAGCAGCACTTGGCCGATGGTGCATTTCTGGCGGGTGAACAGGCGGTCATAGGCGGCCATCAGGCGCGACTGGCCAACCGCCGCCGCCATTTGCAGCGTGGGCAGGTCGGCCGGTTTTTTCTTCATGCCCAGCGCTTGCAGCCCGGAGGCAATCGCGCCGGATGAAACGACAATCACCTCGCGCCCGTCCCGGCGCAGCGCGGCGATATCCCGCACCAGCGCGTTCATCCGCCGGATGTCGGGGCGGCCGTTCCGTTGCACGAGCACGCGACTGCCGATCTTCACGACAACGCGCCGGGCCGCGGCCAAGGTTTTTCTGGCTGATGGATGAGGCATGACGGCGGCACTGTGCCAAAACCCCGCCCGAATGAAAAGAGGCGAATGACCGGGGGCATGGCCGCGCCCGGAGCGCGGGCGCGGTGTTGTCCGGTTGACAGCAACCGCGCGGCGGGAGAAAGTAGGCGTGTGAAATCGGAAAGCACATTCCGTCATCTCTTTGGGCCGGTGCCGTCGCGGCGGCTGGGGCGGTCGCTGGGAGTGGATTTGAATCCGCTGAAAGTATGCACCGAGAACTGCATCTATTGTCAGATTGGCCGCACGACGGAACTGACCGCCGCGCGGCAGGAGTGGGTGCCGACAGCGGACGTGCTGGCGGAACTTGACCGTTGGCAGGCCGGGGGGGGGCAGGCCGATTTCATTACGCTTTCAGGGTCCGGCGAGCCCACCATGCACACGGGTTTCGGCCTCGTGCTGGCCCATGTCCGCGCCATGGGGCGCTGCCAAACCGCGCTGCTGAGCAATGGCTCGCTGATGTGGCGGCCGGAGGTGCGGCAGGCGGCCACGCTGGCCGACGTGGTGAAAGTGACGTTGAGCGCCTGGGATGAAGCGTCATTTGCGCGAATCCATCGCCCGGCGGCGGGGCTGACGTTTGCGCGGCTGTTGACGGGCGCGCGCGCCCTGCGGCAGGAATATCGCGGTCAACTCTGGGTGGAGGTCATGCTGCTGGCGAACATCAACGATGCCCCTGAACGGGTGCGGGCCATTGCCGAGTTGGCGCGTACGTTGGCGCCGGATGCCATTCACCTCAACACCGTGACGCGGCCGGCGCAGGCGGGGGTGGCGGTGCAGCGCGTGAGCGCGGCCTGGCTGCACACCGTGGCGGCCTGGTTCCAGCCGCTGGCGGAAGTCCCGGAGTTCACCGGCCAGATGCCTGCGCCCGACCGGATGACGGATGCCGAGTGGGTGGAATCGCTGGCGCGGCACCCGTTGGCGCTGGCGGCGTTGGCGGCCGCAGCCGGTGTGCCGGAGGCGGCCGTCGAGCAGCGATTGGCCGGTTTGGTTGCCGCCGGGCGCGTGGTGGTGGAGGATCGCGACGGCCAGCGGGTGGCGCGCGTGGCCACCCCATGAGTCCCGCGCCGCAACAAGTTTGCGTGCACTATACCGGCGATGTACAAGGCGTCGGCTTTCGTTATACCGTGCGCAGGCTGGCGCTGCCGCTGGGCGTGACCGGCGGGGTGGAAAACCTACCCGATGGCGCCGTGCAATTGGTGGCGGTGGGGCCGCCGGATACCCTGCGCCTGCTGCTGACCCAAATCCGCGCGTCGCGCATCGGGTCCTATATTGCCGATGAACAGATGACTTGGAGCCCCGCGTCGGAACTGACGGGGTTTTATTATCGGTAATCCACAACCCCGCAGAAGGCGTGTTCCGCCGGGCCGGTCAGGGTCAGGGGGGCTTCCGCCACGGTGAGCACATCGCCGCTGGCCGCCTGCACTTGGACGGGGAACTGCACCAGGCCCATGCGCGCGGCAATGAGCGCCGCTGCCGTGATGCCCGTTCCGCACGCCAGGGTTTCCGCTTCAACTCCGCGCTCAAAGGTTCGGATGGCCAGACTCTGCGGCCCGGTGACGTGGATAAAATTGACGTTGGTTCCCGCTGGCGCGAAGAGCGCGTGATGCCGGATAAAGGAGCCCAGCCGGGGGACATCCACCGTGGCGAGGTCGGCCATCGGCAACACCGCGTGCGGCACGCCCGTATTGACGAAGTGCACCGGCCACGCCACGCCGTTCCAGTCCACGTTCAGATCGAGCCGCCAATCCTGGGGCGGGGGCAGATGAATACGCACCAGCGGGGGCAGGACTTCCGCGCGGATGAGCCCGGCCGGCGATTCCATGCGCATCACCGCCGGGGCCACGCCCAATTCATGGGCGAGGCGGGCCACGCAGCGCGCCCCGTTGCCGCAAAGGGCGGCCTCGCCGCCATCCGGATTGAAAAACCGCATGCGGAAATCGGCGGTGGCCGAAGGCTGAATCAGGAGCAGGCCATCCGCGCCAATGCCGCGCCGCCGATCGCAGAGCCGCGCGATCAAGGCGCGGTCGGCGGTCGCAAACGCCAGCGCGCGGTCATCCAGCAGAATGAAATCATTGCCGGCGCCGTGCATTTTCCAGAAGGACCATTGCATGCCGCCACGATGCCACGGGGCGCGCGCAAACACAAGCCGCCGCGCGCGGGTCGCCAGAAAACAAAGTTGCCCGTCGGGGGGGACGTTTGCTACAAGTCAGGTTTATGAAAATCCTTTTGACAGGCGGCTCGGGCTATATCGGCAGCGTGACCACGGAACTGCTGTGCGACGACGGCCACGAGGTGGTGGTGTTCGATAATCTGGAGCGTGGTCACCGGGCGGCGGTGGACCCGCGGGCCAAGCTGGTGGTGGGCGATTTGCGCGACCCGCAGCCCATTCAGGAAGCCATGCGGCAGGCGCGGCCGGATGCCGTGGTGCATTTTGCCGCCTATGCGCTGGTGGGCGAGTCCATGCAGAACCCGCACCTGTACTTTGAAAACAACGTCGGCGGCGGGTTGAACCTGCTGGCGGCCATGCTGGCCAGCGGCGTGAAGAAAATCATTTTTTCTTCGACATGCGCCACCTACGGCCAGCCGGACGTCATGCCCATGACCGAGGCGCTGCCGCAGCGGCCGACAAATCCCTACGGCGAATCCAAACTGATGCTGGAGACCGCCCTGAGCTGGGCGCAGGAACGAAGCGGCATCCAGCCCGTATTTTTGCGCTATTTCAATGCCTGCGGCGCCACGGAAAAATATGGTGAGGACCACGAACCCGAAACCCACCTGATTCCCAATGTGCTGAAAGTGGCGCTGGGGCAGGCCGCGGCGGTCCCGGTGTTCGGCAATGACTACGCCACGCCCGATGGCACCTGCATCCGCGACTATATCCACATTACCGATCTGGCCCGCGCTCATATTCTGGCGCTGGAGCAAGAGGTGACCGGCCCGTTCAACCTCGGCACCGGCACCGGCTTCTCCGTCCAGGAAGTGGTGGAAACCTGCCGCCAGGTGACCGGCCACGACATCCCGGTGGCGCTCTCGCCGCGCCGCCCCGGCGATCCGGCCTGCCTCGTGGCGGGCGCCACCAAGGCCCATGACGTGTTGGGCTGGCGGCCACGGTATCCCGATTTGCCAACGATTGTGCAACACGCGTGGAATTGGCACCGCGCGCATCCCCATGGATATTGCAAGGAGTGACATGAGCCGCCTGCCAGTTCAAACCGAAGGGTTTCGGGTAGACACCAGCCGTCCGCGCAGCCGGACCAAGATGCGGGCCAAGATCCGCACCATTCTGGGCGTGTGCGCCGGCATGTTGCCGCTGATGGCGCTGGTGATTTTCCTGATGTCCTTTTTGCAGATTGCCGAGCAGCGCGAAAAACTGCACCGCCTCGCCCTGATCCTGCTGGGCAGCGGCATGGTGGTGCTGATGTTCTACGCATGGGCGCGCGCCGAAAAGTTGCGCCGCCGCGAAATCTCCGCGCGGAACCGCGAGGCGCGCTATCGCGAGCAGGCGGAACAGTTGCGCCGGGAGCGCGCGAAAAAAGCGGCGCAACGCTCGGCCGAGAATGCCCAGGTGAGCTGATGCCGCGACCCCCGGCAGCCCGCTCGGGCATGGCCCTGATTCTGGTGCTGGCCGCGATTGTGCTGGCGGGGGGATTGGCGCTCTTTCTGCAGGCGCGCGCGGCGGCCAGCGCCCGGGTGGAACAAGCCGAACTTACCCGCGAACGCCTGCGTGTGGCGGCGGCGGAAGCCGCCCGCGAAGCGCTCTGGCTGCTGGCGGCCGATGAGGACCGCCAAGTGGACCACTTGGGCGAAGACTGGGCCAAACCCCGTGAAAATCATGGCGCGGACGGCCTGTATACGTGGACATTGATTGAAGATGCCGGCCGCTTTTTCAACCTGAACAATCTGGCGGCCACCAGCCAGGGGCCGCGCCCCGCTCACGAGATTCTGCTGGATTTGCTGACCTTCTGCGGCGACTTCACCCCGTCGGTGCGCGTTGCGGCGTTGACGGACTTTGTGGATGCCGACGAAGTCGGCCCTTACGAGGCGGAGTTTGGCCAGCACCAGCCGCTGCCGTACCGCCCGCCCAATCGCGAACTGTGGGCACCGTCCGAAGTGTTACGGGTTCATGACTTCACAGCCGAGCTGTTTCAGCCGCGCCTGCGCGCGCCCGCAGACGGCCTGTTCAGCGGCGACTTTGCCAGCGCCGCCGTGATGGTGCCGCTCCATTTGGACAAACCGCTGCCGGTCAATGTCAACACCGCCAGCCGGGATGTGCTGATGGGCCTGACCAGCCTGCAACACGATGACGTGGTGCGGCAGGTGATGGCCATCCGCCAATCGCAGCCCTTTGAGTCGCTGGCCATGATTTTTGCGGCCTATCCGGAATTTGCGGCGGCGTTGGCGGATAGCGTGGCCACCGCCAGCACGATTTTCCGGGTGCGCGCGCGCGCCGCGCTGGATTTGCAGCGGTGGTCGGTCATGGCGTGGGTGGAGCGGAATCCGGAGACCGGCCTCATCCGCATTTTGCAATGGGTGGAGGCGGGTGGGTAAGGCATGACCTACCCCTTCCAGATGGCCTACGGCTTGGACATGGCGGACGGGCAGTGGATTCTGGCCCAATGCGCCCGCCGTGGTGTCGCGCAAGTCAAGCTGGCCGCCCCCGCCGACTCCCCGGAAATGCGCCACGCCCTGCAAGCGGTTCAGACCGATGTTGAACAGGGCCGCGCCGCGCTGGCGGTCAGCGCCCCGGCGGCGCAGACCATCGTGCGGCTGTTGCGCGCGCCGTTTCCCTCGTTGGCCAAAGCGGCGCGGATTTGGCCGTCGTTGCTGGATGTGGATTTGCCTTTTCCCGTGGAAAGCGCCGCCACGGGTTATGCCCAACCGCGCGTGGCGCAGGGACAGGCCACCACGTTGGCGGCTGCCATCCGGCGCAGCGATTGGGCTGCGTTTGAGGAACCATGCCGCGCCGCCGATTGCCTGCCCACGCACGCCGATGCCGAAGCGCTCGCGCTCTGGGAACAGCAAGGAGTGGAAGCGCCCAGCACCCGCGATGATGCCTCACGGCTGCTGATTTGGCTGGCCGCCGATCATGTGACCATCGTGCGGGGAAGGGGCCGTGACTGGCTCGGCGCACACATTTTGCGCGGGTCTCCGCAGCAAGCCGGAGCCGGGGATTTTGTCGGCTTGTGGGCGGCGCGGTTGCCGTCCATCGTGGCCGCCCAAGCGGCGGCAACAGCAGGCGCGACCATGGATGTCTGGTGGGCGGGGCCCGGCGCGGAAGATGCCGGGCTGGTGGCCCGCCTCCGCGAGGCGATGTCCGCGCTGGGGCCCATGCGGCATGAAACCCATCCGCAGGCCGCTTCCTTCCTGGCGCGCGCCCTGGCGCGCCGTGCGGCGGGGAATGGCGGGATCAACTTCAAGCAGGGCGAGGATACGCATCCGGCCTTGCGCCGCGCGGCCCGGCGGCGGCGTCAACGGGCGTATGCCGGGGTGGGGATCGCCGCGCTGGTGGTGCTGGCCTTGAACGTGGGCGAGCGGCAATTGCGTCACCAACGGGTGGCGGCCGCGCAGCAGCGGCTGACCCAGTTGGCGGAATCCATTACGGGTGGCGTTGTGGCGCGGGGGCAGGAGCTGTTGCTGGTGGAACGCGCGTTGGCCAAGCGCGACGACGATACCCGCGCCTTCCGCGAGGCCATGGAGGAAAATGGATTGGAAACGCGCCTGGCGCGCGTGGTGCAGGACGCGGCCGACTTGAATGTGGAGATTGGCCGGTTGAGCATGTCGCCGGCGGCCCTGACCTTGCAAGGCCACGTGCCCAGCATTCAGGCATTGGAAACTTTTGCCGAGAAACTGCGCGGCGCGGGCTGGCAAGTGCAGGCGGATACGTCCGGCGCGGCGCTGGATGGCCGCCCGCAATTTGTGCTGAAGGGGATGCATGAACAAGGCCGCTGAACGTTATTGGCCGGTTGCCGTCCTGCTCCTCGGCGCGTTGGCGGTGGTCGTCACGCTGGATACGTGGCTGTCGGCGGGGCGGCATCGCGACATCCTGCGCGCCAAGGATGACGCGCGGCAAAAAGTGGCCGCCTACGCGGGACGCTGGGCGCGCGAGGCGGCCTATCGCCAGGACTTGGACCGGCAGCAGGCATGGCAACCCGTGGCACTGCCTGAGCTGGCTTCCCGTTGGCTCGGGCCGCACGCGGCGCAAATCACGCCGCGCCCGGCCACCGCAGCGGCCGATGATTGGCAACGGCGCGAGGTGGCCATTCAATTGGACAACGTGCCTTTTGCCGAAGCCGCGCAGTTTCTGGCCGAAGCGGCCGCCAGCCTCCCGCCGTGGCGTTTGCAGGAGTTGACGTTGGCGCCGTCCGCCGAGGCCGGCCATGGCCATCTGACGGCCGTGCTGGTTGCGCTGGAAAAGAAATCGCCATGAGTCTATGGTGCGCGTGATGAAATTACCGCCCACCATTTGGCTGCGCCGCGAGTTGCTGTGGAATCTGGCGTTGCGCGAACTGAAGCAGCGCTATCGCGGGTCGGTGCTGGGATTCCTTTGGACGCTGCTGACGCCGCTGTTCATGGCGGTGATTTATCTGTTCTTTCTGCGGTTGCTGGCCGGGCGCGGCGTGCCGATGGAGGAAATCATCATTGGCGTGTTCGCGTGGCAGTTCACGGTGCAATGCACCCAGGCCGGCACGACGTGCGTGCTGGGCAGCGCCAACCTCGTGAAAAAAGTGGCGTTTCCGCTGGAGATTCTGCCGCTGAGCCAGGTGCTGGCGAATACCATCAGCTATCTGCTGTCGCTGCTGGTGCAGTTTCCGTTGTTGATGTTTTTGCTCTCGCGGTCGGGAAGCCACCTGGCCGCGACGTGGCCGCTCTTCTTCCTGTGGGTGGCTTGGCAAACCCTGTTCAATCTGGGGCTGGCATCGTTCGTCGGCGCGCTCAATGTGTTTTACCGCGACACGCAGCATCTGGTGGGCCTGGCATTGAGCGCGTGGTTCTTTCTGAGCCCGGTGATGTACAACATGGAGTTCGCGCGCAATCTCGCCACGCAATGGCCGCGGGCCGCGGACTTGCTCTACGCCAATCCGCTGACGGTCATCATCAACGGCTATCGCGCCGCGTTGCTGCCGGGAACCGGGGTCATGTACCCGGCGGCGGCATGGATCGGGCTGTTGCTCGTGCCGGTCATGTTCATTCTGGGGGTGATCGTGTACCGTCGCCGCCAACATCTATTTGCGGATATGCTCTAAAATGAACGCCATTGAAGCAGTCGGTTTGGGCAAGCGCTATTATCGGCGCGGCGGGCAGCGCGCGACCACGCTGTTGGAAACGCTGACCGGCCTTGGCCGGGCCCGCCGGGAGGCGTTCTGGTGTCTGCGCGATGCCCACTTCGCCATTCCGGCCGGGCGCACGGTGGGGGTCATCGGCCCCAACGGTTCCGGCAAAAGTTCGTTGCTGGGCCTGGCCGCCGGCACCATCACGCCCACGGAAGGCCACATCCGCACGCACGGCCGGATTTCATCGCTGCTGGAATTGGGCGCGGGCTTCCACCCGGAATTGAGCGGGCGCGAAAACGTCTATCTCAACGCCGCGCTGCTGGGCATCCCGCGCGAGGATGTCAAAAGGAAGTTTGATCAGATTGTGGATTTCGCCAACTTGCGCGAGTTCATTGATATGCCCGTCAAGCACTACTCCAGCGGCATGTACGTGCGGCTGGGATTCTCCATTGCCGTGGAGGTGGATCCCGATATTTTGCTGATTGATGAAGTGCTGGCCGTGGGCGACATCGCCTTTCAACTGAAGTGCCTGGACCGCATCCGCCAGTTCCAAAAGCGCGGCAAAACCATTTTGTTTGTGAGCCACGCCCTGCAGACGGTGGAAGAGTTTTGCCACGAGGCCCTTCTGGTGCATGGCGGCCGCCTGGTGGCGCGCGGCGATCCGAGCGAGGTCATTCTGCAATACATCCGCAGCTACATGGGTGAAGGGGGGGGGCTGTTCACGCAGGAATTCGGCACGCGCACCGTGGAGTTCGGCCAGGTGCGCCTCCTGAATGACGCCGGGGAAGAGGCGGGCATTTTCACCACGGGCGGCGCGCTGACGGTGGAGATTCCATACGTGGCGCACCGGCGCGTGGAGCAGCCGGTGTTCGGGTTCTCGCTCAAAACCGGCAACGGAATGTATATTTACGGGAACAACACCCAGATTCAGCGGTTTGCCATTCCGGCCATCGAAGGCGCGGGCGTGATCCGGTTGGATTTGGGGCCGCTGCGGCTGATGCACGGCAACTATTTTTTGTCGCTGTCCATTCATTCGTGGGATCATGCCGAGCAGTTTCACCGCCGCGAAGATTGGTGGCCCTTCGGGGTGCGCCATACGGGGGAGGATCTCGGCCTCTTCCAGTTGGATCCCCGCTGGCATCAGCCCTGAACGGGCGGCCCGGCCCCGCCGCTTTTTCCCGGGCCATTCCTGGCTTGCGTCTCGCGGCCGGAAACCCTACAACATTCCGCCGGTTGAGCGCGTGGCCGATGCGGCCGGATGGCGCCCGGGCAAGGAGAGGATTGTGAACCAAAAAACGCAGCAGGGAATGGCTTGGTGGCTGGCCGTGGGCATGGCCGCCGTGGCGGTGGCGTTGACCGGTTGCGAAAGCGACGGCAACGACGAAACGATGGAAGAGATTCAAGCCGCGGCAACCAATGCCGTGGGGGATGCCGCCGGCTCCCTCGGCGATGAAGACCACGGGCTCAGCGAGTTCTTCTACGATGGCCTGCATCCCACCAAGACCGGCAACAAAATCATCGCCCGCACCTTTGCCAAGAGAATCAAGCCGCTGGCCGATGCGGGCGGCAACAACATCAACGTGATTGTCTGCCTGGGGGATAGCATCACCGACACCGGCTACCCCTCCGACCTGTCCAAACTGACCGGCCTGACCGCCTACGAAGAGGGGGTCCGTGGCGAACGCAGCGCGGGCGGCGCGGCGCGGATTGATGGCGTGCTGTCGGGATACAAGCCGGCCTATATCTGTATTTTGTATGGCGCCAATGATGTGATCAACCACCTGCCGTCTTCAACCGTGACCGGCAACCTGGAGGCGATGGTCATTGCCGCGCGGGCCAATGGCACCATTCCGATTTTGGCCACACTGACCCCGATGTTCGGCACGCGCGAGTCGTACGCCGAAGAAGCCCGTGCCACCAGCGCCGCCATCCGGGATCTGGCCTCCCGCTTGGGCGTGGCGCTGGCGGACCTTGAAAAGGCGTTTTAAGATGACCATGAGCAGCAGACAGAGACAGCGGAAGTGGGCGGGGTGGCTGGCGTTGGGAGTGAGCGGCTGCCTCCTGTTGGGGAGCGGGTGCGAGAGCGATAGCAGCCACGAAACCGCCGCGGAAATTGCGGCGGCAGCCCAGAGCAGTTCCAGCTCGACGGACAGCGGCAATGCGTCGTCGGGATCGTCCAGCGCGGCATCCGTGCAGAAATACTTTCCGGGCGGGCTGCATCCCAATTCCGCCGGCAGCCGCATCATCGCGCAAACATTTGCGGGGCAGATCAGCCCGGTGAGCAGCGCGGGCGGCAACAACCCCAACGTGGTGGTGTGCCTGGGCGACAGCATCACGGATAGCGGTTATCCC
>CAZNGD010000009.1:0-17443 GCA_964572295.1 uncultured Verrucomicrobiota bacterium | reverse complement strand
GCCGGATGGCTGGGAGGTGGAACACGGCTTGAATCCGTTGAGCGGCATTATGGATGCGGAAGACGACGAGGATGAAGAAGCCACCACGTATACGGTTTTCTCGGGCGTAGGCATTGATCCCAGTACAGCGCTGGGCGATCCCGACGGCGACGGCTTGGTGAACCTGCAAGAGTACTACGGGCAGGATGGCTATCGCATTGATCTGATTACAGGTACCGGTGATGAAACCATCCCGTGGGTGACCCGTGCGCTGAATTACCCCAGCCAGTCCACCTTCGAAAACCATCTGAATGAAAATTGGATTCTGCTGCGCCACGACTGGCAGGCGCCGGTCGGTTACGATCTCTTGAGCGGTTTGGACACCATCTACGACTGGGTGCTGTTTCCCGGATTTTTCAATCCTCTGATGCTCGGCTCCAACATGACTTGGTGGTCTGAAGACCCGATGACTCCGGGCACCTTGATCTCCAACGAGGTCCCGGTCCTGATTCCTGCTGGGGGAGTGCCGTCCTATCCGTCGGCGGCCAACGATATGGCCACGCTAGCGGATTATTACGGGCCCGATTTCCCTGCCATTGGCGGCTTGGGCGGATTCCAGCCCTTTGCCACGACCTATAGCGGACTCCATTACATCGAACCGCCCGGCGCCGAAGATGGACGTTACACCCCCGGCGTGGACAACCTTTGGTACTCCTTTAATTATCCGGATTACTTCACTCCGACGGCGCTCAGTCCCCTCATGCAAGGTGACTACATCCTGTCCGATCCCGATGGCGAACTGTCGGCGGCCGAGGCGGCCGGAACGGACTATCTGGCGGGCCGACCGATCACGGATAACCTGCCACTGATGGTGCCGATGCCGGGGTGGGATTCGGATTCAGACGGACTGCCGGATGCCATGGAAATCCAGATGGACGTGGCCCGGGGCAAGCAGCCATCGAGTCCGGTGCAATCGCTCAATCCCATGGTGGCGCGCTCCGCGAAGATTGTGGACGATACGGGTAGCCGGTCCCTCTTTGTGGATTATCCGTTCTATTTCTCGCGTAGTTTTACGGTGGAAGCGTGGGTGTATCTGGATGGCGATGCTCCGGCGCAGGGCTCCTTCATCAAGGGGTATATGCCGTGGGGAGCCAGTGAACGTAAGGCATACGAATTAGGTGTCACGAATGTGACGCTCGGCGGCCAAGTGGTGAGCACGGTGCCCTTTGCCGGCCTGCACAGCCTGGGCGGCAAGTGGTACCAAACCAGCGCTACGCGCCCACTGCCGCGGAACCGCTGGGTGCATTTGGCGGCGACGTTCAGCCACACCAAAAATGCGCTTTCGTTGTACGTGGATGGCACGCTGGTGCAGTCCCGGCAGGTGGTGGAAGAAACCATCGGCAATTATCTCTTGGGCAATTGGGGCGCCGGCGGCACGATCGCTTTCGGCGTGGGCACGGGCTTTGCCGAACGCCTGTGGATTGACGAACTGCGCATCTGGGGGATCGAGCGCTCCAGCGCGGAGGTGGCGGATAACCGTAGCGTGCTTCAGGAAGGCCGGCAGGAAGTGATGCTGGACGGTGCGGCCCGGAATGGTGCTTTGTTGGCCTATTACAACTTCGACGATGGCGGCAATGTGGCCGTGGACGGACGGCATCGCGCCTTCTCCAGCCTGCTGAACTATGACTATCCCGCTGCGAAAAATGTGCCCAACCGGCTTTTCCATGAGTATTTCTATCCGGACCGTGCCTATGCGCTGCCCACTGTGGACTTTGGCGGGGGATTCGTCTTTGATGCCGGCCGCACGGCCCCGGTGCATGGGGCACTGGACAGCCAGCGCGGCGAACTGGATTCTGATGGCGATGGACTGCCCGACAGCTGGGAAATCGTCCATGAAATGAATCCGTTTGCGTGGTACACCCAGCCGCACGTGGAAGCATCTCGCTACGATAGCGCTTGGGCCAAGGTCGCTGAAGCCGAAGTGCTGATCAAACGGACCAGTTTCTTTTCGTTCTCTTCCTCGGCCGATGGCGGCCTGACTTGGACCAATGCGACTTGCCCCGGCGTGGTCAGCACAGTGAATGGGGAGGTTATTATCGGACTATGCCCCAACACCGTTCTGATTGGTGATTATACCACCACCACCAACTCCACGACGGAAGATACCAATACCACCACGACACTGAACACCGTGACGAATTGGGAAATCCTCTCCGGGCAGGTTTCCGGGTTCATCAACGAAGGCGAAACATGGTGGGTGTCCCGGGGCGGCATCGCCGTTGCCCAAGTCGGCACCACCGGCAAGATGTTGTCCGATGCCGATGGCGACCCGGATGGTGATGGCCTCTCCAACCTGTATGAATATTGGTCGCGCACGAATCCGCGCAAGCCGGACACGGATGAAAATGGGATTCCGGACGGCGACGAGGATTTCGACGGTGACGGCCTGATCAACAGGCAAGAGGTGCGCTATGCCTCACGACCCGATCTGGTGGACACCGACGATGACGGTATGACCGATTCCGCAGAGGTCAGTGCGGGGACCGTGGCTTCCGATTCCACCTCGCCCAAGCAAAGCATGGTGGCCTATTTCAATGGCCAGCCCGGCAGTTGGTTGGAATGGCATGATCGCTCAAGCCTGTCCTGCAGTTCCTGGACACTGGAAGCCCAAGTGCTGCCAGCCCGCGTGGACTTCCTGGCCGACGGCCATGGAGCGCCCATCGTCCGTCGGGGTGTGGAAGAGGTGACCAACGGCTATCTGGTCGCCAACTACGAATTGCGTGTAGTACGCAGCGGTGCGAACCTCTACCCCGAAGCGCGCTTTGTCTATAAGGACAACCGTAGTAACGGGGTGCCGTTTGCTGTGCGCGGAACCACCCCATTGCCGGTTTCGGCCCAATTCAATGCCACATCCGTAACACATCTCGCCGCCACCTATGATGGCACCGGCAAAACCTTGACCCTCTTTGTCAATGGCAGTTTTGCAGGCAGTGCGCGTGATGCCAATATCAGTGCACCGGCTAACGGCGAGGGTCCGTCGAGTATCCTACGGATCGGGGAACGGTTCCATGGTTTCGTGGACGAAGTCCGCCTGTGGTCCGCCGCCCATGATCAATCGGCCATTGCTTCCACCATGTCCCAGGTTCTGGAAGGACAGGAAGATGGCTTGGTTTCCTACTTCAACTTCGATGACGGTGGCTGGCCTGTGCTGTCCAGCAATACGTGGGCCAACGCCCGCGTGACCAACCTGCTCTTCTCCGTGCGCTACACCGCCAAGCCGGCCGACCCGGACATCCGCGACGGCGACACATGGGTTGTCGGCTCGCAGGCTTATGTCAACGAATCCGGCTCGGCCAAACTGATGAGCAATGTCGGCCCTGTTTTCAACGGTTCCGCTGTCGTGATTGGCACCGGTCTGGCGCAGCCTGGTGACTTCGGTTGGAGTCACGCCGAAAGCATACTTTACAAATATAACGGGACGAATTGGCTGCGTTGGGGCAAGGGGCGTCATTGGCTGGCCGATGCGCGCGCCATCATCCAAGCGGTTATCCCTGCCGTCACCAACATGACCGAATTTGATCCCACGCCGGGCGATATGTTTGTTTGCCCGAACGACGGGGTGGTCTACATCTATAATGGGATGTCGGAAGATGGCACGGTCATGGAACTCACGGCGGATCCGCTGCTGGATGGCCACCGCTTCTATTTACGCGCGACAGAATCCATTGTGGAGTGGCGCGCGGGGCTGGCTCAATTGGTCTTGGTGGCGAAGGCTGCCGATGAAGACGGTTTGTATATCCAGATCCAGAGCGAAGGCATGGTCTACAAGTCCGAGGACAAAATCTTTCGGCGCTGGGGTTATGTCCCGACAACCGAAGACTACGCCTATGTCCGCGACTGGGAGAGCGGCTGGGCGCATGCTGCTTGGATGTCGGGCGTGGTGGAGTTTTATCAGGTTGGCGCCGCGCAGGGCAGCTATGTGCCCAGTGGCGGCAAGGACTCGGACGGTGACGGCCTACCGGATTCATGGGAAATCCGCTACGGCTTAAACCCGCAGGATGGCGGCTTTGGCGGCCTGGCCGGGGGGGCTGGGGTTGATCTGGATGGCGATGGGCAGATTGATTATGTCCATGTCGCGACGGACTTCATCAATGGCGCTTGGGGCGATCCGGACAACGACGGCTTGAACAATCGCGCGGAATGGTTGGCGGGGACCAATCCGTTTGAATTCGACACCGACGGTGACGGCCGGGGGGATTATGACAGCCCTCCCACGGGCGCGTCTTATGGGTCGCTCTACATGGACGGCGATAACATTCCTGATTCGTGGGAATCGCTCTTCCCATCCGCTTGCAGCCCGCTGCGGTTTGACGCCAATCTAGACCCGGATGGCGATGGCTGGGACAATTATTCGGAGTATATGGCCTACTACTTGACGCATAGCGCCACGGTGTACAGCGTCACCACCAATGAGGACGGAACCGTTTCCTCCAACTGGGTGAGCGGCACGGGCTATTCGGTGCCTTATTGCCGACCGGATCGCGCGGCCTCGTATCCCAAGCCGCAAATTACCTTCCAGTTCAAGACAGATTGTCCGGAAGTGGAAGGAACGTTGCGCATCTGGGCCTACACGGACCCCGCAATGAATTGCCCTGATGCCATGACTTCCATCAAGTTGACCGCACCCATTCGTGACGGAAATTCCATGCGCATCACCGACTGGATGGATGGCGGCCATTTGCGCCAAGGTAAGAACTATTTCATGGCGTTTGTGGACGTCAATGATGATGGTCAATGGAACGAAACCGAACCGCTGGGCTTCAGCGAATACATGCCGGAAAACATCAGTTGGGGCGAGGCCACCATTTCGCTGGCTCTCCGGGAGCAAGCCAATGGTTTCTTCCGCGCCGCGTGGCCAGCCGACAGCGGCGTTTCGAACGCAACCGCGAGCTATCTCGTGCGGGTTCTCTTGAATAACTCGGTGGTTTATGAAGTCACGCGCGGCGGCTGTTCCGCCAGCCGGAATTACCTGCATGAATTTGATTTTCGGAATGCAACCGGCTTCTATGCTGCGGTCGGCTCAACGGCCATGTACGGGCAATACACCTGGCAGGTGCGCAACGCCAACAATGTGCTGCTCGCCACCGGCACCAACTCCGTGACCTATCCGACCAGCTTGGTCGCACCGACGATTCTCAGCCCGATTGGGACGATTAATTATGCGCGGGAAAAACTGCGTCTGACTCTGGACCCGGCCACCACGCAAATCCAAATCCAGATCAGGAACGCGAGTACCGGCGCAACCATCCTGAACACGACCAATTTTGCCCCCTATGTGGATCGGCAAGGGATCGCCGAACTGGACCTGCCCATGTTGGCCGGTTGGGGCGCTTTGACCAATGGCCAGTACCAGATCCAAGTCCGGGCCTTTAATCCCCGGGCATCGGCAACCAGCACGTCGAGCAGCTTCACCGTTGAGCTAAAACCGCCTGCTGCAGGCGGTGCCGGCATGATCACCGGCCGGGCCTACTATTACGGTTGGGCCTCGGCGGCGTATACCTCCATTGTGGTCGAAGCGTTTACCGGTAGCGGCTTTGATCAACGGCCGGTGGCCAAGGTGCGGCCTGATTCCAGTTATAACTTCAAACTGATGGGCCTGCCCATCGGCGACTACCATGTGCGTGCCTTCCTCGACCAAAATGGTAATGGAGTACTTGATGTTGGCGAAGCGTGGGGCTTGGTTAAAGGTGCCCCGGCGAGTGTCCAAGCCATCAATTGGCGGCCCGTGACGATCACTCGCCGCGGCGGCTTGAGCACCGCAACGGCGACCAGCATCTATGCTTCGGATTACTCGGTCAAACAAATCGCCATGAAGAGCGCAACCGAATTGTCTGGCAATCATCTCGTCATCCACGATGCCGATTCCGATAATGACGGTCTGCCGGATGTGTGGGAGAAAACCTATGTTCAGAATCTGACCGCCATGAACCAATTCACCGACTTGGATGGGGATGGTTTGCTCGACATTCGCGAATTCCAGCTCGGCACGAACCCCACCAAGGCCGACACCGATGGCGATGGATTGCCGGATGCCTGGGAAGCAAACCATGGGCTCAATCCACTCTCCGGAGTCGGCCCGGATGGCGCGGCTGGTGATCCCGATGGGGATGGTCTTAGCAACGCCCAGGAATTGATACGCGGCACCAACCCCATCGTGGCTGATACCGATGGCGATGGTTTGAGCGATGGCGCCGAGGTCAATACCCATGGCACCGATCCGCTCAATCCCGACTCCGACGGCGACGGTTTACCGGATGGCTGGGAAGTCAACTATGGCTTGAATCCACTACTGGCCACAGGTAGCCATGGCGCGGCTGGTGATCCCGATGGGGATGGTCTTAGCAACGCCCAGGAATTGATACGCGGCACCAACCCCATCGTGGCGGATACCGATGGCGATGGTTTGAGCGATGGCGCCGAGGTCAATACCCATGGCACCAATCCACTGCTGGCTGATTCCGACAATGATGGCTTGAGCGATGGTGCTGAGGTCAATACCCACGGCACTGATCCGCTCCGTGCCGACACCGATGGTGACGGCATGGGTGATGGTTGGGAAGTCTTGTACGGCTTTGATCCCATGAATGCCTCCGATGCCGCAGGTGACGCGGACGGCGATGGCTTGACCAACCTTCAGGAGTTTCGCGCCAAGACCAATCCGTTGCTTAGCGATACCGATGGCGATGGTTTGAGCGATTACTTTGAGGTCACCTATAACAATGGCAACTTGGATGGCGACCCCAACGATTACCGGCCTTATCCTTCGGGCAGCGATTTGAATGCGAATAGCGACGATACGGATATGGATGGCTATCTGGATAAAGAAGAATATGACAGGATGATTGCCTTGGATCCATACGATCCGTTGAATCCTAATTTGCCGGTCGAAAACGGCATGGTAAGTTTCACTGCCGCACCCCACTCAACCGGCTCCGCTTCCATGTCCGTGGCCTATAAGGTGATGAGCGGCGCACCTGCGGACGTGGTGATCGAATTCACTGATGACTTCAATGAATGGCATGAGGTTTCCACAACCAATGTTCCGCAGATCGGTTATTACACCAATACCGTTCCGGCACCCGCTGACTCGGCAGTCAAGTTCTTCCGAATCCGCTATGCGCCATAAGGTGATGGCCTCCCCCCGGCCCGCCGGGGGGGGGGCTTTGGAATGACGTTGACGGCAGGCTGGCATAAGGTTTATGTTCAAAAAATAAGGGCATCGAGCAAGGAGACAGGATGAAACGGTTTGCATGGACGGTCGTAGGGGTCGCGGTGCTGGCGGCTGGCATCGCAGGTTGCGATTGGGAAAGCGGCAGTGATGCCACGAGTTGGAGTTCATCCTACAATTGGGTTAACTTCAGTGGCGTTTACCGCGGCATCGGCGGCGGTCTGCTGGTGACCGACTATTCCAGCACACCATCCATACCAGGCGCGACAAACACTTTTACCAAGACGGAGTCAGGTGGAACCTTGGCGGCAACCGGTACTACCAAGGCAGGTCAAGTCGCCCATGGCAACATCCTACCGGGTTCATTTATGGTTACGGTCGGCAACATTGCCCAACTTGCGGATTCCGGAAAAAACGGTATTTTGAGTGGCAATGGTAGCGGTACCGTCAACTATGATGGGGGCACTTGGAGCATCAGCTTGGATACCTGGAGTCCCTTGGACCAGAACATTTCGATCTCCTATTCCTACATTGTCACCACCGACGGGACCACCGGCGGCGGTGCCCAGTCCGGTGCCACCGGCAAAATCTTTTCCTTCACCCTCCTCCATCAAGGCCAGCACCTAACCATCACCGACAATAACGGCGCGGTCTACAAAGGGTATGTGGGTGAAATGCGCTCGTCCTCCGGTGTCGAGAACGACGACTCGAAGGACCTGCCGACCGATGGCGACACGATCATTGCCACTTTTGAGTGCTTGGGTACCAGTGGCGCCGGCCGTAATGTCAAGATTATCGGCACCTTGACGGGAACGGTGGCGGCATCGGTCTTCACTAATCGCAAGATGGATGGCACATGGATCGAAATGCCCGGCAAAACCGGCAATGTCAGTGGCCAAACAGCGGCCGTAACCATTGTATCATCTCCGCCTGAAACGGGCGAAGAAACCGAAACATCGGCCCGGGCGTTCGTGCCGTAGAACAAATCCATTCGGGTAACTTGGCGCCGCGGGTTTCCGCGGCGCATTTTTTTTGCGCCAGCCCGGCCCCTCGTATGGAAGCGGCCAGTGTTACAAAGACCATTTTTGTCGCATATTGTCAAAAGCCCTAGTTGTGTTGAGTTGAAAGCCATTGAATAACGCTGCCATTTGTCGGCCCGACATCTGGGCTCTGTCTTAGAACTCCAAACCCCATTCTTCTGGGACGCGCACAATGCTTCCAACTCGTTCCAAGCCGGTTTGGCTGGGATTGAGTGTATGGATGGGCGTGTTTTATGGGCATGGCGGATAGTGTGCGCGGTGCTCAGGGAGTCGTGATTCATCATCCCAATTTGGTGAATCTGCATGGCGGTATTATCGGCGATGAAATCCGCATCGAGACATTGTCGAAATTTAGAAGAACGCGGAGGGTTTTCAGGCGCAGGTACTCTTCGTCGCGCAGGCCATAGACCCGTTTTTGGATGGAACGGAGCGTGTTGTTGAACCCTTCGACAAAACCCCGCGGCGCCTTGTTTTCCGGACGGCAGTAGGAGGCGATGCCCTCCCAATGCCTTTCGATCATTGCGGCGAACTTCTCGTAGGGCTTTAGCCGTTGCCATTTGAGCGCGGCCCTCCAGTTCTCGAAGAACCGCCGGGCCCGGTATTCGGACTGATCGCTCCAGAGCCGCCCAAAGGATTCCTTGAGCAGATGGGCGGTGTTCAGCCGCTTGTTTGCCGCCAACAGCTTGCGCAGCGCTTTGCGCCCGTCGAGCGTCAGGTTCGTTCGGTTGGACAGCAAGGTGAATTTCTGGCCCTTGATGAACGACCGGTCCCGGCCCGCCAGCTGGGCATACTCCTGCCTGCGCACCTCGGCCAGCGCGTCGCCGAGATGGGATATCACGTGGAACTTGTCGTAGAGGATGGCGGCGGCCGGCACATTCCGCCGCGTGGACTTCTCGAAGGTCTTCCACATGTCCATGACGGCCAGGCGCACCCGCGCCGCTTTCTTCGCGCCCAGACTGGCGTAAAAGGCATCCAGGCTCGCTTCGGAACGGTTGATTCCTCCGAACCAGATGGGTGCCGCCGGATCAGGTCGCTGACCACGATGCGATAGGCGTGTCGGCGGCCAACGGCGATCTCGTTGATCCCAATGACCGAAGGTGGGGGTAGCGTTGCGCGTCGGAGCTGCTCCTGCATGTAGCGCTTGTCGAGATCCTTGACGGCATGCCAGTCCAGACGCAGTTCCTTCGCCACGTCTTTGATGCTCATTGTCCGGCACTTGCGACCGACGTGGCGGTAGAACCGCTTTGTGTAGAAGGGATGGTCCGCCAGTCACTCGATCTGTTCGGTCTTCACCTTGCCGCACCGGCAGCACATCACCCGGCGCACCTCCACCTCCAGATAGATCCACACCCCTTTGAGGTGCGCCTGGGGACGACACCCCGCAAAGCGGTACGGGTCCCACAAAGTGGGCTTTCGTTTCATGCCCCCGCACATAACGGTTTTGCGAATCCTGTCAAAGCCCAGTGTGGGCCCGCCCTGCTTGCGCAAAAGGCTCCCCCCCGCCTTAAAACCACCCACACGAATCCGCGAAGAGCCGCTTTACGAATCTCCATGACCGATCTGCGTATCGGTCCCAGGTATCATCTTCGGTGCCGGTGGGTTGAGGCATTGCCTGAAGTGGGGTGGTGGGGCGTGGGTAGCTTCGGCAACACCGTCAGCAAATCCCACAGTCTTTACCCTCCCTCACAAAAGGTGAGTAAAATTTCCGTCCCTGCGGACACCAAACACTCAACAAGAGGAAGCCCCGGGCCGGAGCGTCAACCCCGCGTGGTAGCGGAGGGTATTGATCCGGTCATATCCCGCCAATGCAAACGAAAATGAGATGCCGTTGAGACACGTGCCTCCACGATGGCATCAGGCTGATGATTCAGCGCGTGAGGGCCAGCCCTGTGCTGGACTGGGGCCTATGGCCAGACGACGCGATAGAAGCGGATGGGCCGGTTCGTTTCCGGATCCGTTAGCAGGATCGCACCACCCGTGCCATCAATCGGTGTCCCCACTGGCATCCAGACGACAGGAGGCCCGACCAGATTCGTGGTAAATTCCAGCCCATATTTAACGCCCGCAACCGAGTCTATCTGCATGGAGGCGCCGGACCCATCATGGGGCCACGTAAGGTTGACAATAGGCTGCAACTCCGGCGTGGTAATGCCGTAGCCCGTCCAGGAAATGTTGTCAATGGCGATGGCGGCTTTGGTATAGACGTTGGAAAACAAGAAGACGACATCTCCCGGAATGTTTATGTTGGGTGCCGTGAAGACAAGGACTTCTTCCGTTGAGGAGGGCAACTCGGACACGGTGCCTGTATAGGTGGTACTGGAGCCAATGACATATACTTGCATGCCGAGGGTGGAAGGGGCAACAAAGGGTTTTCGGTATTCGAATGTCAGGTCGCCGACACCGCCCAGAATGGTGCCTGAACGAATCATGGCGTTGGAGGCGTTGCGCAGGGTGGGAGTATTCGCATCAATGAGTTGGTCTCCTCGTGTCTGGTCGTAGGACCAAGTGGAGCCATCTTGGCCGATGAAGGTTCCGTTGGCAAACGCTGGCGAATCGGGCAAGAAATTGTCGAAAGTTTCCATTCCGCCAGGATCCCGGACGGTGATAACCACGGCTTCTGAGTTGGTGCCGTGCTGGTCTGCTGCGAAGAAATACACAGTGTGTTCGTCAGCCTCCGTGGGGGTGCCGTCGAAGATGCTGCTGGCACTGCCGACATTGGTGGCGCCGGGGAAGTTCGCCCAGGCTGGCACATTGGTGGCCCATAGCCGAACCTGATCGTTGTCCACGGGGTCTGCAGCCGAAATGACGAAGGACCGCCGGTTACTCACGGCAAATGACTGGGGGCCGATGTAGGCGAGCTCGGGGGGCTGGTTGGGGGCAGGCGCAAGACCTGTGCCGTAGAAGTTGAGGCGAACCCAGCGGAGGGCACCTTCATCTTCTTCGCCGTTGTCGGCGATATTCAGCGTCCAAGTGCCTTGGGCCTCTTCGCCCCAGTGCCGCACGCTGCTGAAGGTCCAGCCGGGGTAATCCGCGTTGTAATCGTAGTGGGTTTCAGCCAAACGGCTTTCCATTCCGGAAGGAGAGGTCAGAGTAATGGCGAGGTCCCCGCGGTAGGGATGTTGGATATCCAGCGTCACGGTCACATGCTCCACGCGCATATTGGTGGTGAAAAGGGTGAAGGTTTGGCTGATGCCTTCCGGCGTGTTGTCAGGGATGATCTGGTTGAGATTCGTGCGGACCAAGGTGGTGACCACTTGGGGGCCGAGGTTGGTCCACTGGTTGGTAGCCAGCGCAATGGCCGCTTCGGCGTTGACTAACCCGGCGCCAAACAGGTGGTTGAAGGTGTAGCCGGCGGCATTCGTGCTCCAGTCCGCATCACTTGGCGACACCTGGGTGGCGGAGCGGATCAGGATTTCCTGGACATCGCGCCAACCCAACTCCGGGTTGGCCTGGAGCATCAGCGCGAGGATGCCGGAAACGAGCGGCGTAGCTGAAGAGGTGCCGCCAAAGCTCTTGGTATAATTGCGGTCGGACAATTCTCCGGAGCTACCGGACTTGTTATAGCCGGAGTTGCCCATCAGGTCGGTAGTGATGATGTCCGTGGCGCCACCACTGGAAGGCGCAGTGACAATGAGGTTTGCGCCTGGCTCGCTATACCACGACTGTTCGCCTTGATCGGTCAGCGCCGCCACGGCGATGGTGTAGATCGAATTGGCATATCCGTCGTAGTTGGAGTCATCGTAGTTTTGGAATCCGTTTCCACCGGCCCAGACAAAGAGGGTTCCGCGCCCGTCACGACCGTTGGCGATGGCATGGCTGATGGCGGCACGTGTCAATGGGCCGGGCCCTTCCAACCGGGCACCATCGTCATAGGGACCCCAACTATTGCTTTTGAGGAAAACCACATGGTTGTTGGTGGCCATGGCAGACGCTTCCATGGCATCGTCCGCCGCGCCAGCAATCAGCCGATAGCCGACGAGCGTTGCCTGTGGCGCCGCGCCCGAAATTCCGCGGCCGTTATTACCACGACCGGCAGCGACTCCGGCGCAGGCCGTGCCGTGGTAGTCGTCGGCAATGTTGGGATAGGGGTTGGCATCATTTTCGTTGTAATCCCACCCCAGAGCAGTATTGACGTTCTGCCACAGGTCGGTGTGCGTATTTTGCAAGCCATCATCCACAATACCGATATGGATGCCCGCGCCGCGATAGGTATCCCAAACATTCGTGATGTTCACGTCAATGCCAGGAATTCCACCGCCCTGGCCGGTGTTGAGCAGATGCCATTGTTGCGTGAAGAGCGTGTCGTTCGGGATCCACTTTTTCTGTTGTTGGCGGGCCAGAAGCGGCTGGGCACTTTGAATACCTGGCTGGTCCAGCAGCCGGTCGGCCAGTTCCAGCGCTCCGCCGACATCCGGGGTTTCGATCAAATAATATCCAGGAGCGTACGGGATGGCCTGTGGCGTGGTTCCTCCGGTGGCCAGAGCGGCAGCCATCAGGTCAACACCGTCTGCGGCCTGCACCAACACCTTACGGGTTAGAATCCGCCGGTTGGCATCGGTATGTTCCTTGCCCTTTTCGTAAAGTACCAGCTCGACGGTCTGGCCTGAACTCTGCTCCATTTTGACGGCCTGTTTACGCACGTCGGCCAGCGAAGATGCGCGTAGGATGCTACGCATTTGGCGAAGGCCGCCACTCGCGGACACACTCAATTCATTAAGAGCCACTTCAAAGACTCGCGCATAGCCGGCATCTTCAATCCACCGTATCCCTTGATCCACCGGGTCGGCATCCGCCGCTATTGCTGTCAACCCAAGGATGCCCGCCAAGTACAGGAGAACGCCAATCCACACATATAATTTCATGTTTACTCCACGCCGGTCGTTTTTGAAGTCTCGCTAACATCCTAGTGTTGGCAGGAGGGCAATGCAAACCTATTTATTCAGTTGACTGCGTGCGCGTCCGGCGGTTCCGTAGCCCTTTGTGCGGCAGGGCGGGGGCTTGTTCAAGACTACGGAGAAAGTGCAACTGGTGCAGAATCAGGTGCCAGGCAATGACCGTGGCCAGTACATCGGAAGCCGCAAGCGCCAGAACCATCAAAACGAAGTGTTTTTCATAAAAACAAAATCAGCATTATCGCAAGGGCTTTGGTCTGTCCAGCAATTCAACGGGTCACACATTCTACGCCGGCTGCATCCGCAATGGCAGCCGCGCGATCGTCTGATTTGTGCGGAAGCGGTTCAAACATAAATTCAGAAGTTGGGGACTACTTTGATTTGGTGCTGAAAGCATTCCGGCCTGAAGCGGTGCCGGGCAGCACCGGAAATGCGGCATGGCAGGGATTGGCAATCATTTTGGTGGGGTGGCTTTCGCGGGGTGGCAACATGTGTTAGACTTGCAAAATGTTGAAAGGGTTCCGAATTGTTCTGGTGATGGCCGTGCTGCTGACGGCCGGTTGGCCGTGCGCGGCCAGTCTCTTTCAGATTGAGGTGGATCCGTTCTATGCCGACACGTTGCTCAAGGGCAAGTTCGGAACGGTGCCGGTGTATTTCTTTTTGGGGCCGTCGCCCACCATGGAAAAGGCGGTGGTGGCGTTCATTGGCGCGGCGACCCAAACGCTGGATGTCTGCGTGTATGACCTGAACCTGCCGGAGTTCGCCCAGGCGCTGTTGGATGCCCGGACCCGGGGGGTGAAGGTGCGGGTGATTGTGGCGCAGGAAAATGCCGAAAAGGCCTACGCCATTTCCAGCCAATTGGCCCAGATGGAAAAACTGGGCATGCTGACGCTGGCGCACAACCGCTCCGGCCTGATGCACAACAAGTTCATGGTGGCGGATAAACGTTTGGTGTGGACCGGGTCCTATAATCTGACCCGCAACTGTTCGCGGTTCAACGACAACCATGCCATCGTGCTGGAAAGCAAGGAGCTGGCGGAAAATTATTCGCAGGAGTGGCTCGAAATCTTTGAGAAGCGCCATGGCAAGCGTTTTGCGTATCCCACGCCGCATCCCGAAGTGACGGTGGGCGGGGTGGTCATCCACAATTACTTCACGCCGGAAGATGATACCCGCGGGGGGATTGTGGCGGCCATGGACAAGGCCACCAACGAGATTGCCATTCTGGCCTTTTCGTTCACCGATGCCGCCATGACCGAGGCGGTCAAGCGCGCGATTGGCCGCGGGGTGCGCACCATTATCGTGCTCGACTCCGGCATGGCGACGCACCCCAGCGCCAACACCAAACAACTGGAAGCCATGGGGGCCAATGTGCGGATGTCGCCCGGGGTGCTCCTGCACCATAAGGTGATCGTGATTGACCGGCAGACCGTGGTGCTGGGGTCGGCCAACTTTTCGCAGGCGGCTTTCGACAAAAACGATGAAAACGTCCTGATCGTCAATGCCCCCAATTTTGCGCAAGCGATGCTGCGCGAAGCGATCCGCTGCTGGCGGGCCGAACCCTATTGGATCACCAAGTGGCGCACGACCCTCCCGGCCAATCCCTGACCCGCATTGCGCCTGACGCCAAATCTGCCGTTGAGGAATATGCGCCGGGACAGTACATTGCCCACTTCACGACAACCCAGGCGGAGCCATGAAGAACATCAAAGAATTTCTGAAACACAACCTGCTGCTGGTGGATGGCGCCATGGGCACGCAAATCCAGAACCGCAATCCGGGGGCGGCGGCATGGAGTGACTACGAGGGGTGCAACGAATGGTTGAACCTGTCGGCCCCGGAGATCATCCGCGACATTCACGCGGCCTATTTTGCGGCGGGTTGCGACGCGGTGGAGACCAACAGTTTTGGCGCGGCACCGTTGACCTTGGGGGAATATCAACTGGCGGACCGCGCGCGGGAGATTTCCCGCGCCGCCGCGCAAATCGCGCGCGGCGCGGCGGACGAGGCCGCGCAGCAGACCGGCCGCCCGCGCTATGTGCTGGGGTCCGTCGGCCCCGGCACGAAGCTCGTCACGCTCGGCCAGGTTGCCTATGACAATCTATATGGCGGCTACCAGGAGCAGATGACCGGTTTGCTCGAGGGTGGGGCGGATGGGCTGATCATCGAAACCTGCCAGGATTTGTTGCAGATCAAAGCGGCGGTGGCGGCGGCGCAAAAGGTGATGGGGGAGCGCACGGACAGGTTGCTGTATGTTTCCGTGACGGTGGAAACCACCGGCACGCTTTTGGTGGGATCGTCCATCGGGGCGGTCATGGCCGCGCTGGAGCCATACCCGATTGATGTGCTCGGGCTGAATTGCGCCACCGGCCCGGAAGCCATGGAGCGCCATTTGGAAGCCATCGCCCGGCAATGGCGCGGGGGGATGGGGTGCATGCCCAATGCCGGCCTGCCCACGCTGCAAAACGGGCGGGTGCACTATCCGCTGGGCGCCGCCGACTTCGCGCGGGTGTTGGGGCCGATTGTGCAGCGGCTGGGGCTCAACGTGGCTGGCGGCTGCTGCGGCACCACGCCGGAACATCTCCGCGAACTGCGCCACGCGCTCGGCGCCGCGCCCGCCCCGGCACCGCGCGCCGTGCAACCGCCGGAACAGGTGTCCAGCCTGTTCGCGCCGATGGACCTCACCCAAAATCCGCCGCCCATGTACGTGGGCGAACGCGCCAACGCCACCGGCTCCAAAAAGTTCCGCGCGGCCCTGCTGGCCGAAACACTCGATGCCGCCTTTGATTTGCTGGTGGAGCAGGATGAAGGGGTGGCCCACGTATTGGATTTGAGCGTGGCCTACGCCGGGCGCAATGAAACCGCCGACATGACCGCGCTGGTCTCGCGCGCCGCCCGCGAATGCCGGTTGCCGATCATGGTGGATAGTACGCAGTTGGACGTGGTGGAAGCCGCCTTGAAATTGCATGGCGGGCGCATGCTGATCAATTCCATCAACTTTGAAGCCGGCGAAGAAAAGGCGGAAAAACTTGTCGCGCTGGCCAGGCAGTTTGGCGCCGGTCTGGTGGCGCTGACCATTGACGAAGTCGGCATGGCCATGACCGCCGACCGCAAGGTGGAGATCGCGCAGCGGCTGGTGAATTTTTGCACCCAACGCGGGATGCGCCCCGGCGACCTGCTCATTGACCCGCTGACCTTCACCATTGGCAGTGGCGACCCCGCGCTCAAGACGGCGGCGGTGGAAACCCTGGTGGCCATCCGGCGCATCAAACAGGAAATCCCTGGAGTGCGCACGCTGCTGGGCCTCTCGAACATTTCCTTTGGCCTGAAACCGGCCGCGCGCAAAGTGCTCAACACCGTTTTCCTGGACCGCTGCGTCAAGGTCGGCATGGATGCGTGCATCATCAATACATCCGCCCTGGTGGCGCTGACGGAGCTGGCGCCGGCCGCCGTGACCCTTGCCGAGCGGCTGCTGGACAACATCGCCGACACCGGCGACCCGCTCGAAGCCTATATTCAGCACTTCGAGGAAACCAGCCCGGAGGACGAGGCCGCCGCCGTTGCCGCGCTGCAAACTCCCGCCGAGCTGGTGCAAGCCGCGCTGGTCAAGGGCAAGGCCGCGTTGCTGGTGGAATCCGTGCCCGCCCTGCTGGCGGAAATGGCCGCCGAGGACGTCCTGAACAACCACCTGATTCCCGGCATGAAGGAAGTGGGTCGGCTGTTCAACGACGGCATCCTCCAGTTGCCCTTCGTCTTGAAGTCGGCCGAGGTGATGAAGAAGGCCGTGGACATGATCAAGCCCTTCTTGAAAGCGGGCGAAGCCAAAGCCGCCCGCACACTCGTCATCGGCACCGTGGCTGGTGATGTCCACGACATCGGCAAAAATCTGGTGGATATCATCCTCTCGAACAACGGTTACAAAGTGGTGAACCTGGGCGTGAAGGTCTCCATCGAACGGATGCTGGAAGCCGTCCGCGAAGCCAAGGCGGACATGCTGGGCATGAGCGGCCTGCTCGTCAAATCGGTGCAAGTCATGCGCGACAATCTCAAGGCGATGGAAACCGCCGGGCTGACCATCCCGGTCTTGCTCGGTGGCGCGGCGCTCACGGAAAACTTTGTGGTCAACGACTGCCAGCCCGCCTATTCCGGGCCGGTGCGCTACTGCAAGGACGCCTTCGACAGTATTACCGCCTTCCGCGAGCTGGAAGAAACCGGCCGCCTCGCGCCCACGCCTCAGCCCAAGGCCTCCTAGCCCAAGTTCCGCAGTTGGAGGGTACAATTCTCGAATTTACAGGGGTTTTTCA
>CAZNGD010000008.1:0-18158 GCA_964572295.1 uncultured Verrucomicrobiota bacterium | reverse complement strand
CGCAACAGCCAGAACCACAATCTGGTGCTCTACCGAGTTGAGCTATATCCACCAGGTGAATCGTCGCGGGGTGTTCTACCCCATCCTCAATAAAAATGCAATCCCCCGGGCGCCTGCTTTTCAGCGGGCGGCAAGCCGTGGGGACATCCGCAGTTCCGGTGCGCGCGGCGCGCGGGTCAGGGCGCGGGCGTGGCCAAGGTATCCAACAGGGCGCGGGCTTCCGCGCCGGGTGGCGGTGGGGGGGTGGCGCTGCCCCAATCGGCGGCGTTGAGTTCCACCAAAAACCGTTTGCCGTTCACGCCGACCAGTTCCACGTGTAAATCGCGGATGCGCGGCCCACGGCTCAACTGCAAATCGCCGATGTTACATTCCCAATGCGAGACGCGTTGGCCATTGGGGGTGACGAGCGCGGTCCAGATGAGGTCCATCCCCGCAGCCGTCGCCAGCACCTGGCCTTGGGCATCCTGCCAGCGCACGGTGACCCCGCGCAAGACCAGCGGCCCGCGCAACCAGTGTTCCGGCAAGGTCAGGCTGGTTGCCGCGCGGCGGGAGTCCGGGGCGGATGTGGCGGGCGCAGTCAACGCGGCGGGTGGCGGCAGGCCCGTCCATTGAAATATGGTGCGCGAGAGTTCGCCGAGAAACTTCGGTTGCAACTGGCCGTTTTTATCCGGCGCAATGGTCAGCGAAAGCCCATCCACCCGCAGCGATTCCAACATGGGTTCGCCGCGCGGACGGAACAGCCGCCAGCGGATGCGCGCCAAGCGCGCCTCGATGCCGGCGACATCGCTCACCCCGATGGTGTCGCGCAGCCGCAGGTTCAGGGATTCGGTGGCGCGGAGCCGCCCAATCCGTACTTCCATGCCGGCCAAGTCGGAGAGTTCTTCTTCCAGGAGCGAGCGGAAAAAGTGGGTGCGGACAATCAACTGTAATGCGCCATAGATCAGCGCGAGGCTGAGCGTGAGCCACAGGATGAATCGGCCCAGTTGCCGGGCGGGGCTCCGGGCGCGGCCCAAGGCGGGATCGGTGGCCATCACGATGCGCCTGCCAATTCTGCGGCGCGCTGCCGCGCGGCCTGCATTCCGGCCGCCACGGCCGCCGAAAAACCGGCGGCTTCCATGGCGGCGAGTCCGGCCAGCGTCGTGCCGCCCGGCGAGCAAACTTTGCGCCGCAGCGCGGCGGGATGCTCCCCGGTATGCGCCACCAATTCCGCCGCGCCGCGCACGGTTTCGCGGGCCATGGACCAGGCGGCATCTTCGGGCAGGCCCATCTGCACGGCTGTGGTGGCCAGGGCTTCCATGAACGCAAAGACATAGCCCGGACCGCTGCCGCTGAGGGCGGTGACTTCATTCATCTGGTTTTCCGGCAGGCGCACCACGAGGCCCACGGCGGCAAACAGCTCGGCCACCAAATCCAAATCGGCCGCGGTGGCGCGACTGCCGCCGCACAGGGCCGACACCCCCTGCCCCACCAATGCCGGTAGATTCGGCATGACGCGGGCCACACGGGCGGGTCCCCACGATTCCAGCGTGGCGGTCGGCAAGCCGGCGCAAATGGAGATCAGCAGTTGCGCAGGCGACAGCGCCGGGGCCAGCTCGCGCAGAACCGCAGCGGCCTGCTGGGGCTTCACGGCCAAGATCACCACGGCGGCATCGCGCACCGCCTCGGCGTTGTCGGCGGTGACCGTCACCGCATAGGTATCGGCCAGCCAGGCGCGGCGTTCGGGCGCAATATCCGCCACGCGCAAGCGCTGCGGGGTGGAAACGCCGCCAGCCAACAGCCCGGCGAGGATGGCCTCGGCCATATTGCCGCCGCCAATAAATGCAATGTGTTCGGTTCTCATGGTTCCTCCGCCAGGGCAACCGGCCGCGGCCGCTCGCCAAAGATTCCCGTGCCCACGCGCACAATCGTGGCGCCTTCGGCAATGGCGACTTCAAGATCATGCGTCATTCCCATGGACAGTTCGGGCAGGTCGAGCCCAAAGTCGCGGGCCCATTGATCGCGCAGCTCGCGCAAGCGCCGGAAATGGGGCCGCGCTTTTTCCGGGGCCGCCGTCAAGGGCGGGATGGTCATCAAGCCGCGCACCGTGATTTGGCCCAACGATGCCAGCGAACCCAACACCGTCGGCACGTCGTCGGGCGCCAGTCCGGATTTCGCGCGCTCGCCGGAGACATTCACTTGCAGTAAAACCTGCAAACGGCGCCCCGCCGTCGCCGCGTGACGGTCCAATGTGGCGAGTAATGAGGCGGAGTCCACCGAGTGAATCCAATCGAAGAGATTGACCGCCAGCAAGGCCTTATTCCTTTGCAGATGCCCCACCAAGTGCCACTCCAGATGCCCGGGGCATTCCGGAATCTTGGCGGCGGCTTCCTGCACGCGGTTCTCGCCGAAGAGCCGCTGGCCGGCGGCGGCGGCTTCGCGAATGGCATCCGGCCCGCAGGTTTTGGAGACCGCCAGCAGGCGCACATCCGCCACCGTCCGCCCGGCGGCGGCGCAAGCGGCGGCCACGCGGGCGCGGACGACTTCCAGATTGTCGGCGATGGCGCTCACATCCCCCACTTTAGCCGCCGGCCAGGGTGCGACGCAAGACTGCGGCGACATAGGGCAGCACATCGTTGGCAATGCCCATGGCACCGAAACGCAGGGTCCGGCCCTGGCTGGTCACCACAATCTCCGGCTGCTGCACCTTGTTCACCTGATAATTGGATTTCGCCAGCGTGACGGTCGTGGCCGGCCCGCGCGCCAGTGTTTTGCGGCGGCCGATGTTGAACACGCCCATGTACCATTCCAGTTGGTCTTTGCTGACGGTCAGCACCGTCCGCCCGGTCACCAGATAGGCGATGTGGATCAGCAGCCCAATCGTGCCGAGCAGAAAAGGCAAACCGAACAGGAGCGTCCGCCACTCGGTGGGACCTTCGGCGGTGAGCGGCCGGATGTACAGCCCCCAGATGCTGATGCCCGACCAAAACATCGTGAACGGGATCAGAAAACCCAGCGAGCCGCGCGCCGGAAAACACGTAATGACCAGCGTATCGCCGAAGCCGCGCGTCAGGCGAACGCGCTTGGGCGGGTGGGTCAGATCGTGATCGTTCAAGGCGGGAATCAGCAGCGCGTTGAGAAACTCCCCCTGGTAGCCGCAGGCGCGGCACAAGGCGACATTCTGCGCCACGTTGACATCATCCTTTGCCAATTCGCCGCCGCATTGCGGACAGGCGAACGGGCGTTGGCCCGTCAGTTGTTCCCAGGGGATCATGTGGGCTCCTCCTCGGCGACCGGCGGCAGCGTGCCGCGCCGCGCCATGATCAGTTGCGCCAAAATGGCTGCCGCAATTTCCCCCGGCTCCACCGCCCCGAGCGATTTGAGCCCGATGGGGCCGCGAATGCGGGCCACCTCGGCGGCGGCGAAGCCCGCCTCCTGCAGGGCCGCATAACGGCTGGCCCGCGTGCGGCTGCTGCCCAGCAAGCCGATATAATGACAACGCGCGCGCAAGGCGGCGCTCAACGCGGGCACATCCAGCTTGGCATCGTGCGCCAGCACGGCAACATAGCTGGCCTCATCCATACCCGCCGCCGGCAGGCCCGCCGCCGGCCATTGGTGGACCACTTTTTCCGCGGCGGGAAACAGCTCGGCGCGCGCGAAATCACGCCGCGGGTCCACCAGCGCCACGCGGAAGCCGCTATGCACGGCCATCGCGCACAGCGCCACCGCAAGCGGCGACGCGCCGACGATCAACAGCAACGGCGCCGGCGCAATGGCCTCGGCAAACCAGAGGGTGCCCCCCACGGTGAACTTCCGGTTGGCGCCCCGGCGCAACAGATCATCCAAAATCGGCTGCATGGCCGCCACGGGTGGCGTCTCGCCCGGTCGCAGAAGAATCTGCGGCGAGTCCGGTTCCAACCGGGTCAGCAGCAAGGCGCGTTCGGTTGCCGACAGGGCCGCCACGCCGCGCCACGCGGCTTCCGCGGGGCGGTGCCGCCGCAGCCACACCTTGATTTCGCCGCCGCAGGAGAGGCCCACTTCCAGCGCGGGCTCGAATGCCGCGCCGTAGGCCACCATTTGCTCGGGCGCTTCGCCGCGCAACAAGCGCAAAAGGTGTTCGCGCAAATCGCTTTCCACACAGCCCATGGACACCGCGCCCGCCAACTCGCCGCGTTCATTCACCACCAGCCGCGCGCCCGGTTGCCGGGGCGAAGAATGTTGCGCGCTCACCAAAATGGCCTCCGCGCAGGCGAGCCCCGCGGCCGTCCATTCTTGCAGGGTCGGAATGATCGCTTTCATAGCCGACAAGATACCCTCACTCCCGCCAGCCACAAAGTCGAAAGAAACACCGCGCGCGATTCCCGGCCACTCCCCCCGCCCCGCCGCTGGTTTCCGGCTTTGCGGGCGCGCGCCGTTGGGCTACAGTCAACCCCATGAGTTTGCGTATTTTGCATTTTAGCGATGTCCACCTGCCCGTGCCGCCGGGCGCGTACCGCCTGGCGGAGATTTTTCATCCCAAGCGCGGAGTGGCCCTGCTCAACTTTGCGCTGCGACGCGCCGCGAAATATCGCGCCGCCCAACAAAAATTGAATGGGCTGCGCGAGTTTCTCGCGCGCGAGCCGGTGGATTATCTGCTCTACACCGGCGACACCCTCAACTTCGGCCTGGAAGGCGAATTCATGGCTGGCGCGCCGCGCCTGATGGAAACGCTGGCCCTGGCCCGGCGCGGCTCGTTGGCCGTGCCCGGCAACCACGATCTCTACACCCACGGCGGCCGCGCCCTGCACCGCAAATACTTCGCCCCCCTGCTGCGCTCCGACCTGCCGCAAGCCTGCACCCCCACCGGCTTCCCGCTGGTGCGCTGGCTGGGCGATGAAGCGGTGGCCATTGCCTTCAACTCCGCGCGCCCGCGCCTGCCCTTCTGGGATTCCAGCGGGCGTGTGCCTTCGCTGGAACTCGACGCCCTCGCGCAGTTGCTGGCCGCGCCCGACATCGCCGCGCGGCGGCATGTTTTTCTGATGACGCACTATCCCTTTGATGAAGCCGGCTACCTTCACGGGCTGCGCAATTCGCGCGCGTTGCTGCGCGTGCTGCAAGAGCGGGATAATCTGGTGCTGCTGCATGGCCACAATCACCGGCCCTACACCCACTTTTTGCCCGGCCGTTCCACGGCGGTCTATTGCGCGGGCAGTTTATCCAAAGCGGGCGGCGAATCGTTCTGGCTGTTCGATTTGTTCGGAACCACGGTCAACGCGCGCCGTGGCCGCTGGCGCAACGCCCGCTTTGAGCTGGTTGAATAACGCCCACCCACCCCCGACTACGGCGCGACGCGGAAAAATCCGCGCGGCGCGGCGTTGGTCAGGCTGATCGTATAACTCCCGCGCATGGCTGGCAGCGGCAGCCAGGCGGTCCATTCTTCGGGATTCCGCCGGGCATCCGGACTGTGCCACAACGTGTACGCGCCGGATTCGGGCAGCCACACCGCCAACTGCGAGGCCTGCGGGCCCGGCCGCCACGCGCACCACGGCTTCATGCCGTCGGTCATGGCCGCAAACTGCGCGCGGAACGCCTCCGCGATTCCGCCATGCGGCAGGAACTGCACATTTTCATCGTTGGATGTCGGCAGCACCAGCGCGGAAGCCGTCCAGTTGGCGGAGCCGTGAATCACCAGCGGCTGCGCGCCGCGCGGATCAATCACCATGTACTTGGCGTGGGTGAGGTCGCGGTTGTTGTTGTCGTAGCGCAACCGCGCGGCCTGATAATAGGCGTCATACATTCGCACGCGGTTGAGCGTGGCATAATTCTCGCGGTTGTGCAGCATGGCAAAGACCTCGTAGCTGTCGCGTCCCGGCGCGCCGCGGTCGCTGATGGGGATGGTGCCGTGCACCACCACGCCGCGGTCGCAGGCCCGGATCAGCGCCGTCGCCACCTCGGTGCGCGTCAGCTTGTTCAAGGCAAAAAAGATTTCGTCCTGCGCGTCATCAATCGCGGCGATGATATCGGTGAGCGCGTTATTGCCGCCGGTCTTGCGGTCGGAGTAAGGCGCAAAGCGCACCCAGCCATCGCGGGCGGTGCCCGTCAGGCGGAAGCGCGTGCCATCCGGCGCGCGGGATTTGTTGGTGTTGGCGTGAAAATAGCCCGCCAACATCTGGCGCATTTCGTTGGAATAGGCCGTCGCCAGCGCATTGTTTTGCAGCTCGGTCATGATGTTCCATTGCTGCGAGCTGGCCCCGCCCGTGAAGTTCCACGACCCGGCCATCACCCACGCCTGCCCCGCCGCGCGATCCCAGAACAGGCCAATCTTGTTGTGCATGATGCCGCCCACCGGCGGCGCGCGCGACAGTTGCAGGGCGTTGCCCGGCCGCTGCGACAAACTCAGCAGCGACACCCCCGGCCAGAAGTTGGACGACACATCCACCCCCGTATCCGCCACAAACGCCAGCTTGGCGCCGCGCGCCAGCGCATTGGACATGGCCGCCAGAATCGGCCCGGCCGCGCCGCCCGCCGCAGTGTTGCCCGAAAAGGTGTAGGTCGCCAGACCGGCCCAGTCGTTGTTCTTGAGCGCATTCAGCCGGGCCAGCAGCGCGTCGCGCAGCACAAACTCATCCGGCCCGATGCTCGTGGCGCTGGTGGTCTGGTCCGGCAGGTTGAAGCGCACCACCCAATTCGCGCCGGTGAAGGTGTCGGCCCACGCCCACTGGGCCCACCCCGTCAAGAATACTGCCATGACGATCCTGCGCATCGGGGGCAGACTACCGCCTGCCGCCGTCGCGGACAAATCCATAATTCACTCCGCCCGCGCCGCCGCGGGCGCAGGTTTGACTTCCGTGGCGCGGCTTGGGCATAGTGCGGGCGTGATTCCGCACGCCATCATTTTATTGGGCGGCCAAGGCACCCGGCTGGCCGCGCAGTTTCCCGACCGGCCCAAATGCCTCGTGCCGGTGGCGGGCCGGCCGTTCCTCGAATGGCAATTCGCCTGGCTCCGGCGCAACGGCATCAACCGCATCCTGCTGGCGGCCGGGCATCTGGCCGACGTGTTGGCCGCCTATCTCGCCGCGCGCCCCGCCGATGGGCTGGCCGTCACGCTCTCGCGCGAACCGCGGCCGCTGGGCACCGGCGGCGCGCTCCAATTTGTGGAACCGCAACTGGCCAGCGATCCGGTGCTGGTGTTCAACGGCGATTCGCTGACTCCCCACCTCGACTTTTCCACACTGTGGAAAACTGGCGCCGGTTTTTTCCACACTGTGGAAAAAAAGTTTCCACAGTGTGGAAAACTTTTTGTGGCGCCCATCGCGGCGGCCAGTCGCTTCGGCACGGTGGAGTTCGATCCGGCGGGCTACGTGACCGCGTTCCGCGAAAAAGGCGCGGATGCCGCGGGCTACGTCAATGCCGGCATCTACCTGCTGCCCCGGGCGCTGCTGCGGGCCATTCCTGCGGGCCGCGCGGTTTCCCTGGAGACGGAGATTTTTCCGGCGCTGGTGGCGCAGCGGCAGTTGGTGGCCATCCCCATCCCGCCGCCGCTGCTCGACATGGGCACGCCCGACGGCTTGGCCGCCATGACGGCCTTTCTGGAACCGTACCCGGCGTGAACTCCGCGTCGCTATGGCGCCGGCGGGGGCTGCACCATGAATGAAATGGGCTGCGGCTGGTCGGGATCGTAGTCGGCCGTGACCGTGCTGCCATCGGGGATTTCGCCCGCCAAAAACTTTTCGGCCAGGGCATCGAGCACCAGTCGTTGAATCGCCCGCTTGAGCGGGCGCGCGCCAAAGGCGGGGGCGTAGCCTTCGCCCGCCAGTTTTTCCCCGGCCGCCGCGGTGATCTCGAGCTTGATGTTTTTTTCGGCCAGATAGCCCTGCACCCGCCTGAGCTGGATTTCCACAATCTGCCGCAACTGCTCAATGCCCAGGCTGCGGAACAGGATGATTTCATCCACGCGATTGAGAAACTCCGGGCGGAAGCTCTGCCGCAGCGCCGCGTTGACCTCCTTTTCCAGCTCCGTCCACGCGGGCTGGCCGCGTTTGAGGCGCGGATTCCGTTCGATGGTTTCCTGAATGGCGGCGCTGCCGATGTTGGAGGTCATGATCAACACCGTGTTGCGGAAGTTGACGGTGCGCCCCTGGCCATCGGTCAGGCGGCCATCGTCGAGAATCTGCAACATGACGTTGAAGACATCCGGGTGGGCCTTTTCGATTTCGTCGAACAGCACCACGGAATAGGGCTTGCGGCGAACGTGCTCGGTGAGCGCGCCGCCCTCTTCATAACCGACATAGCCCGGCGGCGCGCCAATCAGGCGGCTGACGGAATGTTTCTCCATATATTCGCTCATGTCCACGCGGACCATGGCCTGTTCGTCATCGAACAGGAACTCGGCCAGGGCGCGGGCCAACTCGGTTTTGCCGACGCCGGTGGGCCCCAGAAAAATGAAAGAGCCGATGGGCCGGTGGGGGTCCTGCAGGCCGGTGCGGGAACGACGCACGGCGCGGGAAACGGCTTCGACCGCCTCATCCTGCCCCACCACGCGCGCGCGCAGCCGGTCTTCCATGTGCAACAGTTTTTCGCGTTCGCCTTCGAGAAGTTTGCTGACGGGGATGCGGGTCCACGCCGCGACGACTTCGGCGATATTTTCCGGCGTGACCTCCTCCTGCAGCATCCGGCGGTCCTGTTGGAGCCGCGCCAACTCGGCTTGCGCCTGCTGAATCTTCTTTTGGGCGGCAGGCAGGCGCGAGTATTTGATTTCGGCGGCCTTTTCAAATTCGCTGCGGCGCGCGGCTTGTTCTTCGGCGGTGTGCAGTTCATCCTGCGCCGCCGTCGCCTGGCGGATGGCATCAATGAGCTGCTTTTCGCGCTGCCAATGCGCCTTCAGGGCCACGCTTTCCTCGCGCAGTTCGGCCAGATGTTTTTCGAGGGCGGCCAAGCGGTCGCGCGCGGCGGCATCCTTTTCCTTTTTGAGGGCTTCGCGCTCGATTTCGAGTTGCAGGATGCGGCGTTCCAGTTCGTCCACCTCAACCGGCATGCTGTCAATTTCCATCCTGAGCCGGCTGGCGGCTTCGTCCACCAAGTCAATGGCCTTGTCGGGGAGGAAGCGGTCGGCGATGTGGCGTTGCGAGAGTTTGGCGGCTTCGACCAGCGCGCTATCCTGAATGCGCACGCCGTGGTGGGCTTCATAGCGCTCCTTCAGGCCGCGCAGAATGGCAATGGTGCTTTCGATGTCCGGCTCCTCGACCAGCACCGGCTGGAAGCGGCGCGCCAGGGCGGGGTCCTTTTCGACATGCTTGCGGTATTCATCCAGCGTGGTGGCGCCCACGCAGCGCAGCTCGCCGCGGGCCAGCGCGGGCTTGATCATGTTGGCGGCATCCACCGCGCCCTCGGCCTGGCCCGCGCCCACCAAGGTGTGCAGTTCATCAATGAACAGCACAATGGCGCCCTGACTCGCCACGACTTCCTTGATGAATGCCTTGAAGCGGTCCTCGAACTCGCCGCGATATTTGGCGCCCGCGAGCATCGCGCCGAGGTCCATGGCCACCACGCGTTTGTTCTTGAGGCCTTCGGGAACATCGCCCGCCACAATGCGGCGCGCGAGGCCTTCGGCGATGGCGGTTTTGCCCACGCCGGGTTCGCCGATGAGCACCGGATTGTTTTTGGTGCGCCGCGAAAGCACCTGCACCACGCGGCGGATTTCGGCGTCACGCCCAATGACGGGGTCCAACACGCCGCGCCGCGCGTCGTCGGTCAAATCGCGGCCATATTTTTTCAGCGCTTCATATTTGTCTTCCGGGGTCTCGTCGGTGACGCGCCGGTTGCCGCGCACGGTTTGCAGGGCTTGCAGGACGGAGTCCACGGTGATGCCCAGCGCGGCGGCCTGTTTGGCGGCGGCGCTGTTCTTTTGGCCGAGCGCGGCCAGCAACAGGTGTTCGGCGCTGATGTAGTCATCCTTCATCTGCGCGGCCAGCTTGGCGGCGGCTTCCAGCGTGACGTGCAGTTCGCGGGACATTCCGCGCTGCACGGTCTCGCCGGCGAGTTGCGGGCGCGACTGCAACTGCCGTTCCAGCACGTCGGCCAGCCGCGAGGCGCGCACGCCGATTTTATCGAGCAACGCGGGCACCACCCCGCCCTCCTGCCGGACCAACGCCAGCAGCAGATGGAGGGTATCCACCTCGCCGTGCTGTTTCCCGGCGGCCAGGCGTTGGGCTTCGCGCAGCGCGTCCTGGGCTTTGGTTGTCAGATTGTGGTCGGCCATGATCCGGTTTCCTTTTCAACCATGCACACTACCACAAAAAGCGGGCGATTTCAAATGGGGACGGTGCGCGCAATTGGCATTGCGTGGCGGCATGACGCGGTTTATTCTGTTCCCGATTAGGCCATGGAACGCGCACCGGACAATCAGCAAAATCCGCCGGACTCGCCGCCCGTGACCGAGGCCCCGCCGCGCCTCGGCTGGGGGGTCTGGTGGGCCGCCGTGGCGCTGGTGGTGGCCGGCGTGGCGCTCATCGGGTGGGCGGTGTGGCAGCAAGACCAGTGGCTGCGCGAAAATCTGCTGGGGCAGACGCATAAGCTGAGCCAAACCATCAGCCGCGCCAATCTCAAGAAACTGACCGGCCAGCCGGGGGATGTCGGGCGGGTGGAATACCGGCGGCTCAAGGGCCAGTTGATGGCCGTGCAGCAAATCAATCCGCTGTGGCAATGGGTGTACCTCATGGGCCGCAACGCCGCTGGCGAGTTGTTTTTCCATCTGGATTCGGTGGCATCCGGCGAGCCGGAGATATCGCCGCCGGGACAGCTCTATCCGGAAGCGACGCCGCGCCTGCGCGAGCTGTATGAGCAGGGCCTCGCAAGCACCGAAGGACCCGCGCGCGATCGCTGGGGCAACTGGATCAGCGCCTTTGTGCCGATCCAAGACCCGCGCACCGGCGCGCGGCTCGCCATGCTGGGGGTTGATGTCCCCGCCGACCAGTGGGTGCGTTTATGCGCGCGCGCCGCCGTGGTTCCCGCCCTGTTCTGGCTGGCGCTGCTGATGCAAGGCGTCGTGGGCGTGGCCCTGCTCCGGCGGCGGGCCAGCGCCACGCCCGCCCGGCAGCGCCGCTTGCGCCATCTGGAACCGGCGCTGGCCTGCACCACCGGCGTGCTGATCACGCTGCTGCTGGTCTGGGTGACACACCAGCACGAGTCGCGCGACCGGCAACTATCGTTCCAGCAACTGTCCTTGTTGGAATCCGATCCGGTGATGGATGTCGCCCATGATTTACGCGACTTGGAATTGAGCGGCTTTGCGGCGCTGTTCGAGAGCAGCGAGGAAGTGAACGCGGAGGAATTTGGCTGCTACGCCGACCATCTGGCGCTGCTGTCCGAAGTGACGTGGTGGGGCTGGGCCTGTCAGGTGCCGGAACAGGAGCGCCCGACCTTCGAGGCCTGCGCGGCGACCGTTACGGGAAACCCGGATTACCGCATTTGGACGCCGCCGACTGCAGGCGACGATATTCCGCTGCGGCGGCAGACGTGGTATTTCCCCCTGGTCCACCAGTGGCCACAGGACGCGCATCGCGAACTGTTGGGCTGCGATTTCGGCAGCGACCTCCAGCGCAACCGGGAATTCCGCCGGGTCACGCGCAACGACTTGACGTCGGTTGTGACCCCGCGCCCCGAATTGGTCGCCGACAATCAAGCGAGCATTCTGCTGGCGCGCTCGACCGGGGCGCCGCTGGGCACCTGCCAGACGCGCGGCCTGCTGTTGGCCCGGCTGGATATTGACCGTTGGCTCCAGAACAGTTTGAACATCATCCCCGCCCACCGGCGGATGACTGCGCTGGACTTGTTTGAGCTGTCCACGGATGCCGCGCCGCGCTGGATGGGCTCCACGGCCCGCCAAGCGGGGCTGGCTCCCATGATGGACTGGGAGGACTTGCCGCCGCTTACGACCATCCGCCCCCTGCTGGCTTTCGGGCGGACCTATGCCATTGTCGCCCGGCCCGCGCCGTTCTTTTCCCGGCTGTACTCCTCCCATGCGTGGTGGGTGGCGTTGTTCGGCATCGTGGTGACGGGTGGCGTGGCGTGGGGACTGGGGATGCTCTCGTACCGGCGGGCAGTGCTGGTGCGGCTGGTGGAGGAGCAGGCCCGCAAACTCAACGAAAGCGCCTTCCACTACAGCCTGCTGGCGCGCCAAAGCCGCACCGTCACCTGGCAGATTGATTTGGACAGCCGGTTTGTGGATATCAGCCCCATGGGTGAGGAACTGTTGGGCTATCGCCCGGAAGAACTCATCGGCCGCAAACATTTTTATGCGCTGTGCCCGGCTGCGGAGCGCGAGGCGTTTCGCGCCCGGTGGGAGAGCCTCCTGCGCCAGGGGCAACCGATTATCGAAGTGGTCAATCCGGTGCAAACCCGCGCGGGCGAAGTCCGTTGGATGGTCACCAATGGCGTGCCGCTGCGCAACGAACAGGGCGAACTGACCGGCTACTGGGGCACGGATACCGACATCACCGATCGCAAGTTGGCCGAGGACGAACGGCAAAAACTGGCCCGCGAAAATCAAACCGTGGCCGAGCGCTATGCCGCACTGGTGTGGGCCTCCAATACCGGCGCCTGGGAATATACCCCCGCCACCGGGTCGCTCTGGTGCAGCCGCGAGTACTTCACCATGCTGGGCCACAATCCCCCGGATGCCGGCGGTCGGCCAAACTCCTCCACCCTGCAGGAGGCCTGGCTCCAACTGCTGCATCCCGATGACCGCGAAACGGCCAAGGCCTATCTGGCCGAATATATATCCCATCCGCAGGGCTTCTACGACACGCGATTCCGGATGCGGCGCAAGGATGGCTCATGGGCCTGGATTTGGTCGCGCGGCCGCCTGGCCGCCGGCGCCGCGCAGCAGCCCGCGGCGCTCATCGGCACGCATATTGACATCACCGAAAACGTGCACGCCATCGAAGCGTTGCGCAACAGCGAGCAGAAGTACCGGATGCTGACCGAAAGCATGCGGGATGTGGTCTGGATTGCCGATGCTGACAGCATGCGCGTGCTCTACATCAGCCCAACCGTGCAGCGGGTGCGCGGCTTCACGCCGGAGGAAGTCATGGCCGGCAAGCTGACGGATGCCCTGCCGCCGGAAGAAATGTACGAACGGCGCGGCGAGTTGCTGAAGGTCATCACCGACTTCCGGCAAGGCCACGTGACCGAAAACGATTTCTTCGTGGTGGAGATGCCCCTGCGGTGCAAGGATGGCTCGTTCATCACGGTCGAAACCATTTCCCGCCTCTGGCACAACCCCACCACCGGCAAGGTGGAGGTCCACGGCGTATCGCGCGACATCACGGAGCGCAAACGGGATGAGCAGGAGCGCGAGCGTCTGATGCGCGCCATCGAGCAAACCGATGAAAATGTGGTCATCACGGATGCCACCGGGCGGATTGTCTTCGTCAATCCGGCGTTCACCCGCTCCACCGGCTACACGCGCGAAGAGGCGTTGGGCCAAACGCCTTCCATCTTGGCCAGCGGAGAACAGCCGCCGGAGTTCTTCCAAAATCTCTGGAGTGTGCTCGCCGCGGGCCAAACCTGGACCGGGCGCTTTGTGAACCGCCGCAAGGATGGCTCGCTCTACATGGAACAAGCCACCATCTCCCCCGTGCGCGAGCCCAACGGACGCATCGTCAATTATGTGGCGGCGGCGCGCGACATCACGGCGCAAATCCGCGCCGAAGAGGAAAAAGCCGCGCTGCAAGACCAGTTGCAGCACGCGCAAAAACTGGAAACCCTCGGCCGCCTGACGGGCGGCGTGGCGCACGACTTCAACAACATGCTGCAGGCGATTTTGGGCTATACCGAACTGGCCTTGGAACAGACCACGGCCAACCAGCCCATCCATTCCGATCTGCGCGAAATTCAAAAAGTGGCCGCGCGCTCCACCACGCTGATTCGTCAGTTGCAGACCTTTGCCCGCAAGCAACCCGTGGCGCGACAGCCGCTGGCGGTCAACTCCACGCTGGATAACATGCTGGACATGCTGCGCCGCCTGCTGGGCGATGGCATTCAATTGGAGTGGCAACCCGGCGAAAACGTGGGCTGGATTCATGCGGACCCCAGCCAGTTGGACCAGATTATCGTCAACCTGTGCCTGAATGCGCGCGATGCCTGCGGCGCGGGCGGCCGCATCACGCTGGCCACTTCCGTGCTGGAGATTGAGTCCGACACCCCCACGCCCCCGTGCGACCTGCCGCCGGGCTCCTATGTCCTGCTCACGGTGCGCGACAATGGGTCCGGGATGCCCCCGGATGTGGTGGCACACATCTTTGAGCCTTTCTTCACCACCAAGCCCGTGGGCTTGGGCAGCGGCCTCGGCCTCTCCATTGTGTATGGCATCGTCAAACACCATGGCGGCTGTATTCAGGTCTCCAGCACGCCGGGCGAGGGCAGCGAATTTCGCATCCTGCTGCCGCGTTTAGCCCAAGCCGGCGCCGCGCCCGATGCCGCCGCCGCCGCGCCAGACGAACTGCAGGCGCCCAACCATGAAACCATCCTCGTGGTGGAGGATGAACCGGCCATTCTGCGTGTGACGCGCAGTATGCTGGAATCCTTGGGCTACGTGGTGCTGACCGCCGACTCCGCCAACGAAGCCGTCAAACTGTGCCGGGAACAGGGCGTCACCATTGATTTGCTGTTGACCGATATCAACCTGCCGCGAGCCAACGGCATCGCCCTCTATCGTGAGCTGCAAAAGCAGTTCCCAAGCGCCCGCCACTTGTTCATGTCCGGCTATCCCTCCCATGGCGACGACCCTGACGCCATGGATGCCGCGCACTTCCTGGCCAAGCCCTTCACGCGCATGCAACTGGCCCAGAAGGTGCGGGCCGTCCTGCTGCAGGATCGTTAGAAGCCGGGATTCGGCGGCTGGCGCACCGCTATATTTTCTGCGGCCAGATACCGCTTGATCTGGGGAATATTGAACACCCCGAAGTGCAGGGCGCCGGCCAACAGCAATGTGCTGGCGTGGCCCTGCTTGACCGCTTCGCGGAAGTGTACCAACAGCCCCGCCCCACCACTGGCAATCACCGGCCGCTGGGTGGCATCGGCGATGGCGCGAATCAATTCCACGTCGTAGCCCTGCTTGGAACCGTCAGCCGGAATGCTGGTGGGCAGGAAGGAGCTGGCCCCGGCATCGGCCATGCGCCGCGCAAACTCGACGGCATCCGCGCCGGTCGGGATTTTGCCGCCGCCCACATAGACCTCGCGCGCGGACGGCATCTGGGGATTATATTGCGCATCCAGCGCCACCACGATTTTTTCGCGGCCGAATTCGGCCACAAGCTGCGCCACCAAGTCGGGCTGCCGGAATGCGGCCGTGGCCAGACTGACCTTGGCCGCCCCCGCCGCCAGCGCGGATGCCACATCCTCCCGCGAGCGGAGCCCGCCACCCATCGTCACCGGCAGCTTGACGGCCGCAGTCACCTCGCGCAACAGCGCAAAGTTCGGCTTGGTGCCATCCATCGCCACCGAAATATCCAGGAAGCCCAGCTCGTCGGCGCCGTCAGCTTCATAGCCCACGGCCTTGGTCACTGGATCGCCGGCATCAATCAAATCATCGAATTGAATGCCCTTGACCACGCGGCCGGCGCGTATATCCAAACACGGCATAATATTGATAAAGGATTCCATAATTGACCTTGGGGTTCGGTTTTGAAACCGGCACTATACGCTTCCTGCCGCGCTTTGAGAGAAAAAAAATGGGCCTGCACCAAAAAAAATCGCGGCCCCCTGACCTGTGTTTCGCCGCTGGCGCGGACAGCAAGTTCGGGCGCGCGCGCGGCTTCTGGCGGGCAAAAAACGGCGGGCGGCCCCTTGGAACCGGCCAGATGCCACCCCGGATGGCCCACTTTGCCCCCGGAGGGCCACTTTTTACGGTTTTCTTCCGTCCCGAAAAAGCCAAGTTTGGCCTCATCCGGCCATTTTGCCATCTTGCGGACTCTTCGCCAATGGCGACTTGGGCGATGTAAAACGATTTTTACGCGCGGCGCGTCATTTTAGCATTGCGCCAACTCCGTGCTTTGCTACAGTCCACCCCGTGTGTTTCGGCATCTTTTTGCCAACAACCACGGAACGATTTAGAAACCAACCGGAGCACTGCATGAGCCATAAGAAACAGATCGCCATCATTGACGGCAACGAAGCCGCCGCCCACATTGCCTACAAGACCACGGAAGTTGCCGCCATTTATCCGATTACCCCCTCCTCCAACATGGGTGAATGGGCCGATGAATGGATGAGCCAGGGCAAAACCAATATCTGGGGCGCGGTGCCCTCCGTGGTGGAAATGCAGTCCGAAGGCGGCGCGGCTGGCGCGGTTCACGGCGCGTTGCAAACCGGCGCGTTGACGACCACCTTCACCGCCTCGCAAGGCCTCCTGCTGATGATCCCCAACATGTACAAGATCGCCGGCGAACTGACCTCGACTGTCTTCCACGTTTCGGCGCGCTCGCTGGCGGCCTCCGCGCTTTCCATTTTTGGCGACCACCAGGACGTCATGGCTTGCCGGCAAATCGGCTGGGCCATGCTGGCCTCCAATAGCGTGCAGGAAGTGTTGGACACCGCGCTGATTGCCCAGGCCGCCACCCTGAAGTCGCGCGTGCCGTTCCTGCATTTCTTCGACGGCTTCCGCACGTCACACGAAATCAGCAAAATCGAAATGATTTCCGACGATGTCATCCGGGCGATGGTCAGCGACCAACTCGTGGCCGACCACCGCGCCCGCGCGCTCAATCCCGAAAAACCGTTCATCCGCGGCACGGCGCAAAATCCGGATGTCTATTTCCAAGGACGCGAAGCGGTCAACAAGTTCTACGAGGCCTGTCCGGACATCGTCGCCGCCACCATGGATGAGTTTGCCCGGTTGACCGGCCGCCAGTATCGGCCTTTCGATTATATCGGCGCGCCGGATGCCGAGCGCGTGGTGGTGCTGATGGGTTCGGGCGCGGAAACCGCGCTGGAAACCATTCAAGAGTTGCAAAAAACCGGCGAAAAGATCGGCGCGGTTGTCGTGCGCCTCTACCGGCCGTTTGCCGCCAAGTATTTCTTCGCCGCGCTGCCCAAGACGGTGCGCGCCGTGGGCGTGCTCGACCGCACCAAAGAACCCGGCAGCGATGGCGAGCCGCTCTACAAGGATGTCCTCTCCGCCCTCGCCCAAGCCGTGGCCAATGGCTCCTTCCCGGCCATGCCCAAGGTCGTCGGCGGCCGCTACGGCCTCTCCTCCAAGGAGTTCACCCCCGCCATGGTCAAATCCGTCTTTGATGAACTCAAAAAGGATGCGCCCAAGAACGGCTTCACCGTCGGCATCGTGGATGATGTCACCCACACCCACCTCGACTTGGATACCACGTTCTTCATCCGCCACCCCGCCGTCACCAACGCCATGTTCTTCGGCCTCGGCGCGGATGGCACCGTGGGCGCCAACAAGAACTCCATCAAAATCATCGGCGAGGAAACCGACTTCTACGCGCAGGGCTATTTCGTGTACGACTCGAAAAAGTCCGGCTCGCGCACGATCTCGCACCTGCGCTTCGGCCCCAACCCCATTCACAGCCCCTACCTGATCCAAAAGGCCAGCTTTGTCGCCTGTCACCAGTATGAGTTCCTGCTGCAGACCGACATCCTGCGCTACGCCTCCACCGGCTCCACCTTCCTGCTCAACAGCCCGTTCAGCAAGGAAGAGGTGTGGGATAAGCTGCCCAAGAAGGTCCAGGCGCGCATCATCGAAAAGAAAATCAAGTTCTACAACATTGATGCCTACACCGTGGCCGAACGCACCGGCATGGGCTCGCGCGTCAACACCATCATGCAGACCTGCTTCTTCGCCATTTCCGGCGTGCTGCCCAAGGAAGAAGCCATCGCCAAAATCAAGGACGCCATCAAAAAAACCTATGGCCGCAAGGGCGATGATATCGTGCAGCAAAACTTCAAGGCCGTGGATGAAACTCTGGCCAATCTGTACGAAATTCCGTACAGCGCCGTGACCTCCACCCTCGAAATCCCGCCGACGGTCTCCCCGCAGGCGCCCGAGTTCGTCCGGGATGTCATTGCCACCATCATGGTCGGCGATGGAGATTCGCTGCCCGTCTCGAAGATGCAGATTGACGGCACCTTCCCCTCGGCCACCACCCGCTGGGAAAAACGCAACGTCTCGCTGACCGTGCCGATTTGGG